>JAHEYA010000026.1 GCA_023251855.1 Bacteroidota bacterium | reverse complement strand
GAAGGGAGCTACGAGCATTTAAGTCCTCTCCTTTGGAGAGGATTTAGGTGAGGTCTTTTAAGCGAATTTCATTCACAATCTGAATCTATCACACTCAATCTATAGTGTTTCATTTAAAATTTTCAAATAAATCTTATTAAACTGTTCTCCCACTTTTTCATTACTAAAATTATCCACTGCATATTTTCGTAAAAAAGAAACATCATAAGTTGAATAGTTAGTTAACATCCATTCCATTGATCTCACAAAAGTCGTTTCATCTTTAGGTTCAATTATAATTCCTAATTTAGCAGAAACATGTTCTGCTGTTCCTCCAGCATTGGTTGCAATTACAGGAATTCCACTCGCAATTGATTCGATCACAACACAAGGAAGATTCTCATAATTACTAAACAAAATAAAAAAATCAGCTTCTCTCAAAAGTGTTGCTAGTTCTTCTTTCAGCTTTAATCCTAAAAAAAATACGAATTTATTTAACAGCCCTAATTCAGATGCAAGTTGCTCCAACTCACCTTTTCCCTGATTATTGCCAACAATATACAATTCGAAATTTGAATTTCTCTCAGAAAGTTTTTTAATCGATCTTAAAATTCCAGAAATATTTTTTTGTTGATCATCCAACGTAGAGATATGAATAATACGAGGTTTGACATTGATGCTTTTATTTTTTTTAGGATAAAATAATTCGACATCCACCACATTGGGAACAATTTCATAATTAGATTTAAAGCCATGACTCTTCATTGCTATCTGTAAATCCATAGAAACAGGAGTAAGATAATTTGCACTGTTTGCAATTTTTTTTGTAATTATTTTTCTAAAAAAACCCTTGTAAGCTCCATCAGAAGGTAAATAACCAGTCCAGTTTTCAGTAACGATGTATGGAATTTTTTTAACTATTTTTAAATAGAGTGCGATTATTCCTGCAGGATACAGGATGTTGTGATGGACGAGATCAATTTTTTTAAATTTTTGATTAATGATTTTTAAGCCTATAAAATGACCTTTGATATATCGCATCAACTTTTGAAACGATGCAATTAGTGGAAAAGAATGATCTACCTTTTTATAATAGACATTTACTGTAAATACATTGTTAATAGTGCTTTCAACGACCTCAAACTTTTGTTTACAATTACTATCCGAACAAACATAAAGCGCTGCCACATTTGAATTTAACGCAACAGCTTCTGCATGGCGTTGAACAAAATTACCAAGTGTAGGAAAAATTCTGTTGGGATACCAACTGGAAAGAAATAAAATATTTAACTTGTTTTCTGCCATTAATTTTTAATTCCTATTCGGTAACAGCTCACCCATCGAATAGAACGCAGATGACGCAGATTTTTATGATAAATATGATTTTTATTTTTGTTAATCATAAAATACAGATTTAAATACAATTTATTTTATCTGTGTTTATCATATTCATCAGCGTTATCAGCGTTCTATATTTTTGTTGATCGGCAGAGTTGTTACCCTATTCGTACAGTTTTAAAATTTCAAAGCAATTTTTTTGTTTTTAAACGAATAGAATTTCCAATTACAATAACATCCGAAAAAGCCATTGTTAATGCTCCAACAGTTGGACTAAGCAAACCAAATGCTGCAACCGGAATAGCAATTATGTTATAAAAAAATGCCCAGAAAAAATTTTGTTTGATAGTGATAAGACTATGTTTGCTAATCAAATGAGCTTTTGTAAGAAGTGAAAGATCATTATTTTTTAATAAAATAATTTGAGCGGATTGTATTGCAACTTGAGTTGCATTACTTAAAGAAATACCTACTGTCGCTTTTGCCAATGCAGGAGCATCATTTACACCATCACCCACCATAGCAGTAGGTGTTTCCCTTGTAAATTTTTCAATTAATTCTATTTTTTGTGATGGCGATTGTTCACTAAATACTTTATTGATACTGATCTTTTGAGCAAGGTCTTCACACTTTTTCCGTCTATCGCCACTCAGCATAATTGTATCAATACCCTGTTGATTGAGGGTTTGAAGCATCTCTTTCACATTTTCTTTTATTGTATCTTCCAAGTCAACAGTAGCAATTAGAACATTATTTTTAACAACATATATAGTATGAATATCATTTAACTGAAGGCTTCCGTCTATGGATGGCAATTGTGATGCGATTTTATACGAACCAACTTTATACACATTATTTTCAGCGTCTGAAGCAGTGATACACAATCCTTTCTCTTCATTGATATTTATAAACCGAGGTGATTGAAAACCATTTTTTAACTCCGAAACAATAGACCTGGCTATTGGATGAGAAGATTTCAATTCCAAATTATATACTATTTCTTTGATCTCCTTTTCAGTTGTTCCGACAGAATAATCGATATTTTTAATTTTAAACTCACCGGTTGTTAATGTTCCCGTTTTATCAAATACAATATTTTTAATTTTGGCAAATTCTTCCAATGTATTGCCTCCTTTGATCAAAATGCCCATTTTAGCAGCTCTGCCTATACCAACCATCACAGCTGTTGGAGTAGCTAGTCCCATTGCACATGGACAAGAAATAACAAGTACTGCAATGGCACGCATCATAGCCTCCTGCAGTGCATCTATGCCTGTAGGAAAATCAATAACAAAATAATTAATTACAAATGTGAGTATAGAAATTCCAAGCACCACAGGAACAAAAATGGCACTTATCTTATCTCCAAGCTTTTGAATAGCAGGCTTGGCTTGTTGTGCCTTTTTTACAAGATCAATTATTTTAGACAACACCGTTTGATCACCCACTTGTTCTGCTCTCATTCTCAAATTTCCATTAACCACAATGGTTCCACCAATTACTTTATGAGATATTGTTTTTTCAACCGGCATGCTTTCACCTGTTAACATGGCCTCATCTATAGTAGCATCACCGGCTATGATCTCACCATCTACAGGAATTTTATCACCTGAATTTACCTGTAATAGTGCGCCTGCAACAATATTTTTATAGTCGATCTCGGTAATGATCTCTCTACCCATTTGTAAACCAACCATTTTTGCTTTGGTAGCTTGTATAGCACTCAGTTCACGAATTGCAGTGGTAGTTTGTTTAACAGAGCGATACTCAAATACATTGCCTAATAATACCAAAGTAATAATACTGGCAGTGGTTTCAAAAAATAAATAATTGTGCATTTCATGGGTACCATAATGAAGCCACATTCCAATCATACTGTAAATAAAGGCAGATGTAGATCCAATAAAGATCAACACATCCATATTCGGAACCATTGATTTTAATGAACCCCAAGCACTTTTTCCAAATTGTAAAACACCTATTATAAAAACGGGAATACAAATAGTAAGCTGAATAAATGGTTGATTCAGAATAAAATCATGTGGAAAAACAAGGTGTCCGAAAAACAATATGATTGTGAAAGGAAGTGAGAAATAAAAACGTTTTTCTATTCTTGATAGTTTTCCTTCATTCTCTTCTTTGAATTTACTATCAACTACTTTATAACCCAGATCGTTAATTCCATCAATTATCGATTTAAGTTTATTTTTATCATGAAGCAGAAAAGTGGCTTCACCGGTAGCAAAATCAACAAATACATTTTCTAAACCTTTTTTTTGAAGATTTTTAGTGATACCCAAGGCACAGGTTGTACAATCCATACCTTCCACCTGAAGTGTTATATTTGTTGAGTTTTCAGCCATTTAATAGGTACAAAGTTACGGAATTAATATTGGGAGTTATAAAAATTCAGAAAAATTGGATTGCTGTTCTTTAGGGCGGTTCTAAAAATTAATTTTTTTACCGCAAAGAACGCAAAGAATTAAAAACGCTAAGAACGCTAAGGCAGTATAATAAACACTTTGCGAACTTTGCGAATTCTTTGTGAACTTTTCGGTTTCCCTTTTTTTCTAATTTTTAAAACTGTCCTTTAGGAAATGAATGCTTGAATAAATTGAATTTGAAGGAATATTTATCTTTTTTATTTAAAAAATTATAAAAAATCCTACATTTGCACACTTAATTTTTCATGGTGGCCATAGCTCAGTTGGTTAGAGCATCGGTTTGTGGTACCGAGGGTCGTGGGTTCGAGCCCCATTGGCCACCCCTTAAAGGTCTTACTTTTGTAAGGCCTTTTTTATTTGATATTCAATAAAATTTTTAATCGGAAAATTTCAGGGCTTTGTTATTTTGGATTCTAATGCATTGATCATTAGTTCTTTTTTACGAACTTCAGCACGTAAGGCATCAATTTCCAGTTGAAGTGCTTTTAGATCAGGAGAATTCTTAGACTCTTCTTCTTCACTCCAGATATTTACATTGTAATAAGGTTCTTTTTCAAAATCAAATCCTTCAAAATTTTCTCTAAAAAAGCTGTAAAGCGGTATGCGCAATTCTTTCGAAATAAGTTCAAGTGTACGTATCTCTAAGGTATTATTTTCAATCGCAAAATCTAAATCGGCTTCTGATATAGAAAGATGAGATGCTAAATCAGCATAGGTATAATTTTTCATCTCCAAAACATGGAGTATTTTCTCTTTTAAGTTGGTCATTTCAAAACAGTTTCCTAATTGTTTTGCTAAGGTAGAAAAAATTATTGATTTGCCGGTTATGTTTATACTACAGAGTGTGCGAAAAATTGCACAAATGCAAAATATATTAAACCCTTTCAGGGTTTATTTGTTACCCCTTTTTTCACCCTTGATTGCATCAAGGGTTATTCGTGTTAATCCCGCTTTGCGGGATTTAATATAAATAACTCCGCATGAAATGCGGAGACAATAACTGCGCCTTATGCAACTCTGAAGGAGTTGAATAAGGAGTTGAATATAGTGTAGTTTTTCGCGCACCCTATACGACAAGTCTTTTTTATTATTGTTATATTTGCCAACCTATGAAAACACTGCATAAGTTTATTCTAAAATCATATGTCGGGCCTTTTGTAATGACTTTTTTCATTGCAATGTTTGTCTTTTTTATGATGTTCATATTCAAATATATTGATGATTTTGTTGGAAAAGGCTTGAGTTTTGGAATTTTATCTGAATTGTTTTTCTATTTCTCTTTAACCACTGTTCCAATGGCATTGCCACTTGCCATACTTCTTTCCTCTTTAATGACTTTTGGAAATCTTGGTGAACATTTTGAACTTACTGCACTAAAAAGTGCGGGATTATCGTTGCAAAAGATAATGACTCCGCTCATTTTAACTACTGTTTGTCTGTCAATTGGAGCATTTTATTTTTCTAATAGTGTATTACCCTATACCAATTTAAAAGCAGGTTCGTTGTTGTATGATGTAAGAGAATCTAAACCTGCTTTACTGTTTAAAGAAGGAGTATTTAATAATAGCCTGGAAGGTTTTAGTATTCGTGTTGGTAAAAAAGAAAGAGATGGCAAAACTTTGGGTGATATTCTAATCTATGACCACAGGGCAATGCAAGGCAACACTATTGTTATGTCAGCAAAAACAGGTAAAATGGAAGAAACAGCTGATAAAATGTATTTGTTGCTTAATTTAAAAGATGGAGTTAGTTATAAAGAGATCAATGATAATCCTAAAGATGCGCTAACACGACCTTTGATGCGTGACAAGTTTGAGGAACGCACCATACATTTTGATCTGTCAGAATTTAAAATGTCGAGAACCAGCGAAAACTTATTTAAAAATAATTACCAAATGCTTAATATTTCTCAATTAAATAAAGCAGTTGATTCGTTGAAATTGAAAAATCAAAAACGTAAAATTGATTTTATCGCTCAGTTGAAACAAAGTTATTACTCTAAGTCAACATTATTGATGGCGGTTGCAGATTCAACTAAAAAATTAGTTAGCGATACCAATTTTTTTTCGAAGTTATCCAATGCTCAACAGTTAAGTGTTATTGAAAATGCCACCAATATTGCAAGAAGTGCTAAGGCTTATTCGGAGTCTATTTTTAATGAGTCCGAAACAGAAGTATATTCAAGTTTAAAATATGAGGCTGAACGTCATCGTAAATTCACGCTTTCAATAGCTTGTCTTGTTTTGTTTTTTATTGGCGCACCTCTCGGAGCGATCATTCGTAAAGGTGGTTTGGGAATGCCTGTTGTCATATCCGTTGTTTTCTTTATCATATTTCATGTTCTTTCGATCACTGGAGAAAAACTTGCAAAAGAAGGTGAAATACCTGTTTATCAAGGTATGTGGCTTGCAACAGCGGTTTTATTCCCTATAGGTGTTTTTCTAACCATTAAAGCTACTTCCGATAGTAGTTTATTTGATATAAATGCATATATCGACCCGATTAAAAAACTGTTTACCCGTAAAAAAGAAACGCTATAAAGTCATTGGAATAATGCTTTGGCAATTAACAAAACCCAAACGTTGAACTACCAAATTTAAATTGATGAACATTTTACAGATTTGTAATAAAGTGCCTTTTCCACCTGCTGATGGAGGCTGTATTGCAATGAATAACCTAACTCAGGGACTCATAGCTGAAGGGAACAAAGTAAAAGTTATTGCGATCAACACTAAAAAACATTTTGTAGATATTGAAAAACTGCCAAGTAGCTACCGCTCTGATACGGCCATAGAAGCTGTTTTTATTGATACAGAAATAAAAATTACAAAAGCATTCTTAAATTTATTTTCTTCGAAATCCTATCATATCGAACGTTTTTACTCCAAACAATTTGAAAAAAAATTAATTGATGTACTAAAAAACGAAACGTTTGATATTGTACAGTTAGAAAGTTTATATGTGAGTATGTATGTTCCGGTAATTCGCAACTTTTCAAATGCAAAAATTATTTTAAGGGCGCATAATATTGAATACAAACTTTGGGAACGAACAACTCAACTCACTAAAAACCCTATAAAGAAAGCCTATTTGGGACTACTTACCGATCGTTTAAAAAAATATGAATTAAACAGTTTAAAAACTATTGATGCAATTGCGGCCATTAGCAAGGAGGACGAATTGTTTTTCAAAAATTGTGGTTTTCAAAAAGCAATTGAAACATTTCCGTTCGGATTTGATCTAAAACATTTCAATGAAAATACTTCCATCCAAGAAGAGTTTCCTTCTGTTTTTCATATTGGTGCAATGGACTGGCAGCCTAATATTGAAGGGATAAATTGGTTTTTGAATGAGGTATGGCCCATTGTTCAGCTTAAAAATTCAAACTTGAAATTATATCTTGCAGGCCGAAATATGAATGATGAATTAAAGCATACAAAAAAAACAAATGTAATTATTGTTGGAAATGTTGCTGATGCTCATGAATTCATACAATCAAAAGGGATCATGATAGTGCCTTTACTTTCAGGGGGAGGAATGCGTGTGAAGATCATTGAAGGGATGGCATTAGGTAAAACCATTGTTTCCACTAGTATTGGAGCTGAAGGAATAGATTATACACCCAAAAAAAATTGTATCATTGCAGATGATGCAGAAAGTTTTGCCGTTGCGATTAACAAATGCATTACTAATAAAACATTTTATAATGAAATTGGAGAAAATGCAAAATCATTAGTGGTTCAGAACTATAATAATACGGATATTTGTAAACGTCTGGCACAATTTTATAAATTATTATAGCATTGTGAATACTAAATTTTAAATGATAAAGCACATTTTGTTGTTCAATAAAATTCGATACTCGCTGAAATAAAACAATGAAAATCCTTATACTACTTTCACGTGTTCCCTACCCTCTTGATAAAGGCGATAAGCTACGCGCATTTAATCAGATCAAACAGCTTTCAAAAAAGCATCAGCTGATACTATTTGCTTTAAATGATAAGAAACTGGATGATAAAGCACTTGATGAATTAAAAAAATATTGTTCTGCGATCTCCATCATTAAGTTTTCAAAATTTACAATTTTCTTAAATCTTATACGCGCATTATTCAATGGAAAACCTTTACAGGTAGGCTATTTTTATTTTAATAAAGCAAAAAAAAAAGTAAATATGCTTGTTGCTAAACACCAGCCGGATCATATTTATTGTCAGCTTATCCGTACTGCCGAATATGCAAAACCTTTTCCGAATATCCCAAAAACATTGGATTACATGGATGTGTTTTCAAAAGGAATGGAACGTAGAAAATCAATGGAACCATTTTATTGGAAACCAATTTTATGGTTAGAACATAGGAGGTTATTAAGATATGAACGCACTATATTTTCCTTTTTCAACAACAAAACAATTATCTCAGAACAGGATAAAAATTTAATTCAACATCCGAAAAAGCAAGAGATAAAAGTAGTTCGTAATGGTGTTGACACATCCTATTTTAAAGCCATTCCATTTGAAAAAGAATTTGAATTGTTATTCAATGGAAATATGAATTATCCTCCAAATATAGAGAGTGTAGAATATTTAGTAACTAAAATAATGCCCTTAGTTTGGAAAAAATTACCACGTGTACGTTTATTAATTTCCGGTGCATCTCCAAGTAAAAAGGTGTTGGCTCTGGAATCAAAAAGAGTAATCATCAGCGGTTGGGTAGATGATATCCGCGAAAATTTCGCAAAATCCAAAATACTTGTTGCGCCTATGCTTACCAGTATTGGCTTACAAAACAAATTGCTTGAAGCAATGGCAATGCAATTACCATGCATTACATCAACTCTTGCGAATAATGCATTAGGTGCCAAACAGAACGAACAAATTATGGTAGCCGATTCTCCTGAACAATTTGCCCAAAATATTATTGAGTTATTAAAAGATGAGGCAAAAGCAAAAAAAATTGCAGCTAACGGATATAAATTTGTGATCAATAATTTTAACTGGCAAAGTGCAACTTCAGAGTTGGAACAACTATTTCGTAAAAAATAGCTTGAAAAGTAAATCGAATTTTTCTCTTATCAATCCAAATAATTAAACATTGAAAATTCTAGTATTAGATAACTACGACAGTTTTACTTATAATCTGGTGCATTATATTGAACAATGCACCGATGCTGTTATTGAGGTGCATCGTAATGACCAAATCAGTTTGAAAGAAGTTGCTCATTTCGACAAAATTTTGCTTTCTCCCGGTCCAGGAATTCCATCGGAGGCTGGTATATTGTTGGATGTAATAAAAACCTACTCCTCCTCCAAAAGCATTCTTGGCGTTTGTTTAGGTTCACAAGCCATTGCTGAAACATTTGGAGGTACCTTAACTAATTTGGAGGAAGTATTTCATGGTGTAGCATTGCCTGCACAAATTATAATCGAAGATTCAATTTTCAAAAATATTCCCAAAAAATTATTGGTCGGACGATACCATTCATGGATAGTCAATAAAAATGATTTGCCAAAAGATTTGGAAATTACGTGTGTTGATGAATCGGACAATATAATGGCATTACGGCATAAAAAACTGGATGTTCGCGGAGTACAATTTCATCCGGAAAGTATACTAACTGAGCATGGTTTGCAACTCATAAAAAATTGGTTAACAAATTAATTTGATTCAAAAAACAGAAGTCGTATATTGTATACAAAATACCAAACGAATGTTTAAAAAATTATTTTTTTTATTATTGTTTTTGGCTGTACTATCTGAAAGGAAAGCTATTGCACAGGATTGGGTCAATAAAATGAAGGATCCCTCGGTGAATTTTTATGATGTGCAAAAATCATTTAATCAGTATTGGGAAAAGGAAGAAAGAAAAGAAAAATTCAAAAGTTTTTTTAAAATTGGCAAAAAAACAGAAAAAGAAAATGAAGGTTTTATCCTTTTCAAACGTTGGGAAAATTTTGTTTTACCACGTGTCTATCCCTCCGGGAATAGAAGTTTGATCAAAGAAGGAAATAAAGAAATTCAAAAATTACTTGCCACACATTCTTATAGAAGTTCTAGACAAGCTGGTGGAAATTGGTCTCCACTGATTACGTCCGCTGTTCCTGCAAATGGTGGTGGTGCCGGTCGTTTAAGCTGTATTCGTTTTCATCCTATTGATCAAAATATAATTTTTGTAGGTGCTCCTGCAGGCGGTTTGTGGAAATCAATTAATGGTGGTGCCAGCTGGACAACCACTACTGATGGGCTTCCTACGCTTGGCATTAATGATATAGCTATTGATGCAGTAACTACCAATGTGATGTATTTGGCCACAGGTGATGAAGATGCAAGAGATACCTATGGAATTGGAATTTTAAAATCTGTTGATGCAGGTAACACCTGGAATATCACAGGGCTTAACTGGACCACCAATCAAACAAAAACGATCAGCCGTATTTTAATTAATCCAAATGATCATATGATGCTGTTTGCAGGAACAAGTAATGGTGTCTTTAAATCGACTGATGCAGGGCTTACCTGGACAAAGGTGTTAGCCGCAACTAACATAAAAGATCTGGAATTTAAACCCGGAAACCCTGCTATTATGTATGCTGCATCTACATCCGGATTTTACAGATCAACAAATGGTGGAACTAATTTTTCACTTGTTAATAGTGGTTTACCTCCAAGTGCCTCCATAAACCGAATTGCTATTGCTGTTACACCGGATGATCCTACTTATGTTTATTTATTATATTCTGCCAATACTTCAAGCGGTTTTGCCGGAATATACCGTTCAACAAATTCTGGAAGCAGTTTTTCACTTCAGGCAAATACACCCAACTTATTAGGTTACAATGCCGATGGGCAGGATACAGGCGGAAATGGCTGGTATACACTTTCAATTGCTACATCACCAATTAATAAAGATGAAGTGATTGTTGGTGGAGTGAATATTTGGAAATCCAATGATGGCGGGGCCAATTGGACTTTGAATGCACATTGGTATGGAGATGGCGGTGTACCTTATGTTCATGCCGATATACATGATTTGATCTATCGTCCTAATGGCAGTGCATTTTTTGCAGCTTGTGATGGTGGTATTTTTGAAACTCCTGATGGTGGCAATTCATGGCTGGATAAAAGTAATGGTTTGGAGATCTCAGAAATGTACCGACTAGGGCAGGCGGCTTCAAATCCTAATCTTGTATTAGAAGGTTGGCAGGATAATGGCACCAATTTATATAATGCCGGAACATGGGGACAAGTACTGGGAGGTGATGGTATGGAATGTTTCATAGATTGGAGCGATCCAAATTATATGTATGGTGAATATCAAAATGGTGGACTCAATCTTTCATCAGATGGTGGTGTTAGCTTTAGCGATATTGTAAGTAATATTACTGAATCAGGTCGTTGGATAACCCCATGGTTACAGGATCCTATAAGTCCTCAAACTATTTATGCAGGTTTTGATAATGTTTGGAAATCAACTAACAGAGGTAGTAACTGGACAAAAATTTCAAATTTAAATTCAGGAGGTTTAACATGTTTGGCGGTTGCAAAATCGAATCCTTCATTTATCTATGCCTCTAATGGATCTGAATTATACAAAACCATTAATGGAGGCTCTTCCTGGATAACCGTTTCTGCTCCGGCAGGTAGTTCAAATACTATTAAATATATTGCAGTATCTGCAACCGATCCAACTAAAATATGGATCACCTTTTCAGGATATACCGCAACTGATAAAGTATATAAATCAATAGATGGCGGAACCAACTGGACCAATATTTCAGGCAATTTACCAAACATCCCCGTTAATTGTATAGTAAATCAAACAGGCACCAATGATGGTGTTTATGTGGGAACTGATGTTGGTGTTTATTATATTGATTCTGATTTATTTTCCTGGATGCCCTATTCAAACGGTTTACCTAATGTTATTGTTGATGAGTTAGAAATTCATTATGGTTCAAACAAGCTACGGGCAGCAACCTACGGACGGGGTTTATGGCAAACAGCAATTTATAACCCGGCTTCTAATTTACCTTTTGCAAATTTTGCTGCAGATAGTTTAAGTGGCTGTCCCGGTTTTTCTGTTCAATTTTCAGACAGCTCACTTCATTCTCCAACCAGCTGGCAATGGACTTTTCCGGGTGGAACACCAAGTTCATCCATAATCTCAAATCCTGTTGTTACCTATACTACACCCGGGACTTATAATAACGTAACACTTGTTGTTTCTAATGCAAATGGCACTGATTCCATCACTAAACAGAGCTATATTGCTGTAAGTCCGCAAACACTGCCAACTATTTCACTTAATTTAAATGACTCTATCTGCCAGGGACAACATGTGTTGTTGACAGCCAGTAACGGGAATAGCTATACATGGCATCCTTCTAATCAAAGTAATTTAAGTTTAAATGTAGTTGCCACAGGTACCTATTCGGTTACTGTTACAGATGTTTTTGGCTGTGCGGGTACTTCTCTACCTACCTTCATTCAGGTATTTCCTCTGCCTCCTACTCCAACAATTACTATTCATGGCGATACGCTTACATCAAGCGCACCATCAGGAAATCAATGGTATTTGAATGGCTCGTTAATTCCCGGTGCTACCAATCAAACCTATATTGCCCAAGGGTGGGGCACTTTCAAGGTTGTTGTAAAAGATAGTATTGGCTTGTGTACTGCTTCATCAGCCAGTTTTGTTGGTATTTCCGAAGTTTCTAAAAATGGTATTGGTTACACTATTTATCCGAATCCTTCTCATGGCA
>JAHEYA010000025.1 GCA_023251855.1 Bacteroidota bacterium | reverse complement strand
AAACCATCAAACCTGTAGCCGGATTAGGAATACTGATCGAATCAGTTACAGACTGTAAATTTACACGAGGAATCAACAAGCCCTGATTAGTGGAAAATATATCTAAACGTGCTGAAGGATGCGGATTGGTTGTTCCTATACCTACGTTTTGTTGAGCGAAGGTAGATGGGAGATGGGAGATAGGAGATATGAGAACTACGATAAGAAATAATCTTATTTTAAATGTTTTCATAGCAGAGGTACTTTTAAAAAAAATTAATTTGCTAAAGATACTTTTTATTTAGAATAGAATTGTTTTTTCGGAAAAATAAATCTGTCTGAACGCTTCATACGTGTCAAGGCATTTAAAGTTTCGTTTTTTCTCTACTTTCAATGTGAATTTTGTCGCTAAAATAACAGAGTTCGTGCTCTTTTACTCCACATTAATTTTTTTACTCAGCACACTTTTATTCTCATTCATTATTTGAACGAAATAAACGCCTTTTTTCATTGTTCCTTTTTCAATAATCAGTTTTGTACCTGAAAAATTTATTGTCTTCATTTCTTTACCCAACACATCTAGTATTTTTACTACTTTTTGTTTCTGTTCTTCACTAAAATAAATAGTTGTTTCGGAGGTGAAAGGATTAGGGTAAATATTTATACCATCAGCAAGAGCATTGGCTGTGATACCGGCACTGGATACATTATAACAAGTGGAAGTATGAGAACAATTATTTTGTGTAACAATTACTGCATAACTTCCATTTGAAGTTGGAGTATAACTTTGGTAAGTTGCGCCAGCAATAGGAGAATTACCGGTATTGCAATTTACCCATTGGTAACTTACACCTGCAATGCTGCATACAAGAGCACTACCGGCAACAGAGATCGTTGGTATTACCTCTACCTGAAAGAATTGTTCATAGGTTTGCCCGTTATAAATGACCTGAAATTTCCAGGTTCCGGAAGGGGCAGCAGATGGAAGTGTATAATTCCAGTACCAGTAGGAAGCATTGTAATATGCGGTGTTTGTATTGCTCCATTGTTGCCAGATCGAATTATCCGGTCTAAAAACTTTATATTGACTTGTTTGTCCGGCTTGCTGATCGCGATAATAGTCTGAAAAATAAATATCCTGACCAGAACAAAAATAGGTTTGTTCATTAGGAATTTCCTGTTGAGGACAATTTGGGAACACCACAGTATCACTTTGAGTGCGCAATGCATTAATACCAGAATCGTAATATGGGCGTTGATTAACCCACCAGGAGTTGGAATTCAAAGAATTACAATTACCGGAAAATGGATCAATTAAATGGTTATTGGGATCATATACTTCAAAATGTAAATGAGGCCCGGTAGAGTATCCGGAACTACCTACTAATCCTAAGTATTCTCCAGCAGCAACCGTTTGCCCAACGGCTTTGTTAGTTAAAGAACCATTTTTCATATGACCATACCAAGCAACAGATCCATCAGCATGTTGAACGTAAACTGCATTCCAATCTGCAGTGGTTGGAGGATTACAATTATGATCAAAATTACCATCATTTTTATAAATTATTGTACCTGCAGCACCAGCAATAATTTTTACCTGACTGCTATCCATTTTATACCACCAAAATGGCCATAAAGCAATATCGGTACCTGAATGATTATAACCATCAGCAAGGTCATACGTTCTGTTTCCGCAATTATAATCAAGAAGATGATTAGGGTAAGTAGTATCCTGATCAACAAAGTTTGAAATGAAATGAACACCATAATCATTTAGTCCGTTTGTTTGAACCACCGGCCAGATAAAGGTAGTTGTCATAACCGATTTAGGGTTTGTTATTTGTAATTTACCTTCTTTGATAAGTGCAGCCTGACTTTCTTTTAGTTTTTTTTCAATTGCTTTGTGTTGAACTGGACTAATGCACTGTTGATGGTTTTTAGGAGGCGAATAAAACCCGGATTTGTTTTGAGCAAAAGAATTAAAATGTAAAAATATAATTCCTAAAATGAGTGGTGTTTTTTTCATTTTTTAAAGAGTTAAAATAGTTCACAATTGTGCTATACAGCAAATATATTGATTATTTGTAGATTAAAAAATTGATTGGAATTTGTATTATTGAATTGCATTACCAATGTGAATTACAGTCTGCTTTGACAATCAGTGATAATTTGGAGACAGTGAGCTGTAAGATTGTGGTTGGGAAATAAGATTGGAGTGAAAAAAAAATTTATAGAGCGAACAACAATTGGCTTTTTTCTTTCTTTTGCTTGTCCAAAAGAAAGAAACAAAGAAAAAGACACCATCCTTCGGCTTCTCTCAGGATAAACTCCAACCAACCCTCCCGCCTTAGCGGGATCGCACAAGCCAGCGCGTCAGTGCTGAGCAACTTGTGGTTCGCACTTTTCGTGGACGTCCACCGCACGGAGCTACGGAAAAATGTTGCGAAATACAGAAAGGAAAACGGCATTGAAAATTCGATTTAAGTTGATGTTAGCGGTTTTCAGGAAGGTATTTATTTTTTGACGATTAGAGGTAATGTGTGGGCAGGGAGCTGTAAGATGATGGTTGGGAAATGACAATGGTTAAAAAAAGACCTGTCAGGTTTTAAAAACCTAACAGGTCAGTTTGTTTTAATTTAAAGATGATTAACTTCCGCAGGCTTCGCAATCATCTTTATTATCGATAGAGCAAGTAATTTGAGCCGCTTTTTCGGCTTCTAAAATTGCCTGGCGTTCTGAACTAATCTGGCGTTGACGCTCTAATATCAATACATCTTCATTACCTAATACATTTGGAGTTTCTTTTGCAGCAGCAGCATCAGCAGTAAATTTAATTGCATCGGAAGCTGCTTTGGTGCGCAGGTAATACATACCTGTTTTTAATCCTGCTTTCCATCCATAGAAATGCATAGAAGAAAGTTTTGCAAAATTTGCATCCTGTACAAACAGGTTCAATGATTGTGACTGGCAAATATAAGCGCCACGATCGGCAGCCATATTGATAATCACTTTTTGCGAAATCTCCCAAACCGTTTTGTATAATGCTTTAATATTATCAGGAATTTCCTTTATATTTTGTACAGAACCATTTGCAATAATGATTTTATTTTTCAAACCATCATTCCAAATACCTAGTTTTACAAGGTCTTTCAGCAAGTGTTTGTTTACAATTACAAACTCACCGGACAAAACACGTCTTGAATAAATATTAGAAGTATAAGGTTCAAAACATTCGTTATTGCCAAGGATCTGCGATGTACTCGCTGTAGGCATTGGTGCTAACAACAAGGAATTACGGACACCATATTTTTTTACTTCTTCTTTTAAGATGCCCCACTCCCAACATTCGGAAGGAGTAACTCCCCACATATCGTATTGGAAAATACCTTTTGAAACAGGTGATCCGGGATAAGATTCATAAGGACCTTCTTTTTTAGCAAGGTCTTTAGATGCTGTCATTGAAGCATAATAAATAGTTTCATGAATTTCTTTATTCAACTGAACAGCATCAGGCGAATCAAAAGGAAAACGCATTAAAATAAATGTATCTGCTAAGCCTTGTACACCAATACCAATAGGGCGGTGACGTAAGTTAGAGTTACGAGCTTCGGCAACCGGATAATAATTACGATCGATTACTTTATTTAAATTTTTAGTAATCACATACGTGATATCAAATAATTTCTGGTGATCGAATTTTCCATCTTCCACAAAGCGGGGAAGAGCAATAGAAGCTAAGTTACATACTGCAATTTCATCAGCTGAAGTATATTCTAAAATTTCGGTACATAAGTTAGATGATTTGATTGTTCCCAAATTTTGCTGATTACTTTTACCATTGCAAGCATCTTTATATAACATATATGGATTACCAGTTTCGATTTGTGAATCGATAATAGCGGTCCATAATTCACGTGCTTTGATAACTTTACGGGCACCACCTTCTTGCTCATATTTGGTATATAATTTTTCAAATGCATCACCCCAGCAATCAGCTAATCCGGGTGCTTCATTAGGGCAGAATAATGACCAGTCGCCATTTGCCTCAACACGTTTCATGAATAAATCGGGAGTCCACATTGCTGTGAAAAGATCACGGGCACGGACTTCTTCCTTACCTGTATTTTTACGAATGTCGAGAAATTCATAAATATCAGCATGCCATGGTTCAAGGTAAATTGCGAAGGAGCCTTTACGTTTTCCGCCACCCTGATCAACATAGCGAGCAGTATCATTAAACACGCGCAACATCGGAATAATACCATTTGAGGTACCATTTGTTCCGCGGATATAAGAACCAGTAGCACGAATGTTATGAATACTTAATCCGATACCACCGGCACTTTGTGAAATTTTTGCACAATTTTTCAAAGTATCGTAAATACCATCAATGCTATCATCTTTCATTGCTAATAAAAAGCAGGAAGACATTTGAGGTTTTGGTGTTCCGGCATTGAATAATGTTGGTGTAGCATGTGTAAACCAACGATCACTCATCAGGTTATATGTTTCGATGGCAGATGCAATGTCATCTTTGTGAATACCAACTGCAACACGCATAAGCATGTGCTGAGGACGTTCAGCAACTTTTCCATTTAACTTTAAAAGGTAGGAACGTTCAAGGGTTTTGAATCCAAAATAATCGTATCCAAAATCTCTGTCGTAGATGATGGTTGAATCTAGTTCCTGTGCATTTTTTTTGATGATTTCAAATACATCATCAGCAATGAGTGGTGCTTTTTTACCTGTTTTCGGATCAACATATAAATAAAGTGCTTCCATTGTTTTTGAAAACGACTTATTGGTATTTTTATGTAAGTTGGATACGGCTATGCGGGATGCTAACAGTGCATAATCAGGGTGTTTGGTAGTTAATGAAGCAGCTGTTTCAGCGGCCAGATTATCCAGTTCGCTAGTACTAACACCTTCATAAATGCCTTCAATTACCTTCATAGCAACACTGATAGCAGTTACGTGTGTTGGATCTAAGCCATAGCAAAGTTTTTGAACACGTGCTGTGATCTTGTCAAATTTAACCGACTCGCGGTTACCGTCTCTTTTTATTACGTACATAGATTGGTTGTTGGTTGTTGGTTGTTGGTTGTTGGTTGTTGGTATTAGTTATTGGTTATTAGTTATTGGTTATTGGTATTAGTTATTGGTTATTGGTATTAGTTATTGGTTATTAGTTATTGGTTATTAGTTATTGGTTATTGGTATTAGTTATTGGTTATTAGTTATTGGTTATTAGTTATTAGTTATTAGTTATTAGTTATTGGTATTCCGTGTTACCTATAACCATGCTCGATTAGTAATTCGTTAAAATTCGTAATTCGTAGATTTAAAAGTCTTCGTCAAGTTTAAAAACGTTATCTTCTTTTTTGCCCATTACTCCTGATTTTTGATATTCGGCAACACGTTTTTCAAAAAAATTAGTTTTGCCTTGTAATGAGATCAGCTCCATAAAATCAAATGGATTGTTTGCGTTGTATGCTCTGGGGCAGCCAAGTGCAACTAACAATCTATCGGCTACAAATTCGATATATTGGCACATCATATCGGCATTCATACCAATCAAACGCACAGGTAGTGCATCAGAAACAAATTCTTTTTCAATACTAACAGCATTTGTAATAATTGCGGTTACTTTTTCTTTGGGCAATTGATTTTGAAGTTGGGAATACAGCAAACATGCAAAATCGCAGTGTAAACCTTCATCACGAGAGATGAGTTCATTTGAAAAAGTTAATCCCGGCATGAGCCCACGTTTTTTCAGCCAAAAAATGGAGCAGAAACTTCCGGAAAAGAAAATGCCTTCAACGGCAGCAAAAGCAATTAACCGTTCAGCGAAAGTTCCGTTGCCTATCCATTTTATAGCCCACTCGGCTTTTTTTCCAACACATGGCAATGTATCGATTGAGTGAAAAAGCTTGTCTTTTTCTTTGGGATCTTTGATATAACTATCTATTAATAAAGAATATGTTTCGGAATGAATATTTTCCATCATAATCTGAAAACCATAGAAGCAGCGGGCTTCAGGGTACTGCACTTCATTCATAAAGTTAACAGCAAGATTTTCATTTACAATGCCATCACTTGCAGCAAAAAATGCAAGTACATGTTTAACGAAATGTTTTTCATCGTCATTTAATTTATTTTCCCAATCTTGCAGATCGGTGTTCAAATCAATTTCTTCGGCAGTCCAAAAACTTGCTTCTGCTTTTTTATACATTTCCCAGATATCATGATGCTTGATTGGGAAAAGTACAAACCGATCCTTATTCTCTTTTAATATTGATTCTTCTGCCATTGCCTACACTTGATTTATACGTTACAAAATTTAATCAATCATCTATTTGCTTCAAAACCGTTCAAAAAAAGGGTTAAAATTCCCTGAGAGCTATTTACTCTCTTTTTTAATTTAAAACGTAAGAAACAGATTGATTAATTAGAGTGCACAAATTTTCACAAAAAAAAACAGCATGTCAAGAATATTGAATTAACATTTTGTTTAAGTTATAAACACTCGCAAATTAACATACGAATGTTGATAAATATAGTAATGTACTAGAAAACACGAGTTTAGGAAATTTGAAAAAAAAATTAAAAAAAATTTGCAGTAATCAAAAAAAAATGTTTTAGAAGTATGCGCGTTTCGAGAGATCGAGTCTTGAGGTATCAATAAAATTAATACTTTGGAAGCTTAGCGCGGATTTGAAATTTATTTGAACAGTCACTTATACCAATTGCCAATTTATTTCAGTCCAATGTTATAAAGCAAACGCACTTTCTCGATATGTCTGCTTCAACGCAGAATGCTCGAAATGACTGCGCATGGTCACTTCGAGCGTAGTCGAGAAGCGCGGAGGAAAATTTGTAAATATAAAATTGGACTAATTCTCATTGAGTTTTGGTATTATACTTTTTTTATTTTATCAGCAAGTTCTAATTGTTTATACCACTCTTCTCCATACTTTCTAACAAGAGGTTCGCGTAAAAATTTATAGACCGGCACATCCAATTTAGCTCCGCATTCACAAGCGGGTTTACATATTTCCCATTTATGATAATTTACTGCATCATAGTTTTTATGTTTAGTAATACGAACAGGATAAAGGTGACAGGAGATGGGTTTTTTCCAGGTTATCTTGCCATCGTAAAACGCATTCTCAATGGCGCATTTAGCAATACTATCTTCAAAATAAGTGAATGCGCAATGTTTACCTTTCACTAATGGCGTAGTATAATCTTTATCTTCATCGATCACAAAAACACCTTGTTTTTCAATAGCTTTAAGTCCATCTTTAGGTAAGTAGGGTTTTACTTTATCTAAAACACTTTCCATTATTGCAATCTCCCCGAACTCCAATGGGGCACCTGAATCGCCTGCTACACAACACTCTCCTTTACATGCATTGAGATCACAAACAAATTTTTTTTCGAGTAGATGTTCTGAAACGAGTGTATTATCTATTGCTATCATGATTGATCAATTTGAAAATTTGAAAATGTGTTAATTTGAAAATGAATATAGATCAATTTGAAAATGTGAAAATGTGCTAATTTGAAAATGAATATAGATCAATTTGAAAATGCGCTAATTTGAAAATGAATATCTATATTAATAAAAAGGACTCCCTATACGAAGGTAAATAAATTATTTCAGTGCGATTCTAAAAACAAAATGCTTGATTTTCAAATTATCAAATTACCAAATTAGCAAATTAGTGTACTTTTAGCCGATGAAATTTTTAAGAATACTGCTTTTTCCTTTTTCGATTCTGTATGGACTATTGGTGCTTCTGCGCAATAAATTATATGATTGGGGTATTTTTTCATCTACTGAATTTGATATTCCAATTATTTCCGTAGGAAACCTTTCTGTAGGTGGAACAGGTAAAACACCGCATATTGAGTATTTGATACGGCTACTTGGTTCTGAATTTAGTGTTGCTACACTCAGCAGAGGTTATGGAAGAAAAACGAAAGGATTTGTTTTGGCAGATACACAATCGGGAGTTACAGACATTGGTGATGAACCACTTCAGTTTAAAACAAAATTTAACGATGTATTAGTTGCAGTAGATGAAAACAGAGTAAGAGGAGTAATAAAAACAATTGCTCTTTTGCCATCGGTAAAAACCATATTATTAGATGATGCTTTTCAACATAGAGCTATAAAACCAGGTTTATCAGTAGTTTTAACGGATTTCAGCAAATTGTATCTGAATGATCGGATGATGCCTACCGGAAGTTTACGAGAGTTTGGTTCAGGAATAAAACGTGCGGATATACTAATTGTTACCAAATGCCCTGAAGTATTTTTGCCGATCGATCGAAAACGTTTGATAACAGAGATCGCTCCATTACCAAATCAGAATATTTATTTTTCAAAAATCAAGTATGGAAAATTTATTTTAGTTGGCAATAAAGCATTGAATATACTAAGTAAGGAAGAGTATTTTAAACAAAACTATTCTATTGTATTGCTTACCGGAATTGCAAATGCACAACCACTCGAAAATTATTTAAAAGAGAATGTAAAAAATGTTGTCCCTGTTAAATTTCCGGATCATCATAAATTTACAATTAATGATTTATTAAGTGTTAAAAAAATATTTGATAATATTGCATCCACAAATAAGGTACTGTTGACCACCGAAAAAGATACAATGCGTTTGAAAGAACCCGCTTTTTCAGCTATTTTAAACACCTTGCCATTTTTTTATATTCCTATTGAGATTGAGTTTACAGATGGGGACGAAATTAAATTTAATGAACAAATTTTAAATTATGTTAGAACAAATTAAAAGTACAACAGCATTCATTCAGAGTAAAATTTCTTTTCAGCCTGAAATAGGAATTATATTAGGTACCGGCCTTGGTGGATTGGTAAAAGAAATAAATATTAAACATACTATTCCCTACGAAGAAATTCCAAATTTTCCGGTTTCAACAGTAGAAGGACATTCAGGCAAATTAATTTTTGGTGAATTAGGCGGAAAAAGTGTAGTTGCCATGCAGGGACGCTTCCATTTTTATGAAGGTTATGATATGTTACAAGTTACATTCCCGGTAAGGGTAATGAAATTTTTAGGAATCCAAAAACTCTTTGTTTCCAATGCTGCCGGTGGAGTTAATGTCAATTTTGATATTGGAGATCTGATGATCATCAATGACCATATCAATTTGTTTCCAAATGCATTGATCGGTAAAAACCTAGCTGAACTTGGGCCACGTTTCCCTGATATGAGTGATGCTTACAACAGCGGTTTTATTGCAAAAGCAAAACAAGTTGCTGCTGCAAATAATATAAAAGTTCAGGAAGGTGTGTATGCAGGGCTTACCGGACCAACATTTGAAACACCTGCCGAATATAAATACATGCATGCCATAGGTGCCGATGCTGTTGGCATGAGTACTGTACCGGAAGTAATTGTGGCACGTCACATGGGTATTCCGTGCTTTGCAATGTCGATTATAACTGACTTGGGAGTAGCAGGAAAAATTGTTCCGGCAACACATGAAGAGGTGCAACATGTTGCAGCACTGGCAGAAAAGAAGATGACACTTATAATGAAAGAACTTATAAAATTGATTTAAGATCAATTCTCATTATGAATTGGGCATTTTCCTAGACCTCACCCCCAGCCCCTCTCCAAAGGAGAGGGGAGCGATGGGCTAAAGCATATTGTGAAATGTTATAATCGGTTATTTACTTTTCTCTTGAGCACTATAAATTTCTATTAGACCTGTCAGGTTTCTCAAAACCTTACAGGTCTTTTTTTTGATTTTTTTTTCTTACCTTTATAGGGCAGATATTTATTTTGTTGACATGAAAACAACTGTTTTATTATTCTTTTCTTTTTTCATTTTTATTCTCAACCCGTCAATCGTTGCACAATCGGTTTCAAAAAACAATAGTGAATCAAATATTTATTTGATTGAGCAAAAAGCCCATGTATCAACATACAGGTCACTTTTATCAGTGATAACAGACAATTACGATTTAAAATATCATCGCTGTGAGTGGAAAATTGATCCTGCGGTAAAATATATTAATGGAACTATTACTTCCTATTTTAAACCTACTGTTGCGGGATTCAATCAAATAGAGTTTGATCTTTCAGATTCATTACTGGTTGATTCTGTAAAATATCACAACACGATTTTATCATCCAGCCAATTATCCGGAGACCTTTTACATATCTCCTTACCTGCTGTTATTCCAATAAATACACTTGATTCAATAACCGTTTATTATCAAGGAATACCGCCCATTGGTGCTGGTTTTGGTTCATTTAATCAATCAACGCATGCAGGTGCTCCAATTATCTGGACACTCTCCGAACCTTATGGAGCAAAGGATTGGTGGCCTTGTAAACAAAGTTTAAATGACAAAATTGATTCAATTGATGTAATCGTAACTGTTCCACTTGCAAACAGAGTGGCGAGTAATGGGTTGTTACTTTCTGAAAATACTCTCGGGAGCACAAAAATTTATCATTGGAAAACCCGCTACCCTATTGCTGCTTACCTTATTGCAATTGGTGTTACTAATTACTCTGCCTATTCAAATTATGTTCCCTTACCGGGAGGGGATTCTCTTCAGGTCTTAAATTATGTGTATCCCGAAAGTGACTCTATTGCCCGTGTTCAGACACCCGACATTATAAACGTTATTAAATTTTACGACAGTTTAACCATTACTTATCCATTTAAAAATGAAAAATACGGGCATGCACAATTTGGCTGGGGAGGAGGAATGGAGCATCAAACAATGACTTTTGTAGTACAGTTCAATCATTCCTTACTTGCTCATGAATGTGCACATCAGTGGTTTGGCGATCATGTTACTTGTGCAAGCTGGCAGGACATTTGGCTCAATGAAGGTTTTGCAACTTATTTTGAGGGTTTAACAGAACAACGTTTTTTCCCAAGTACCTGGATGCAATGGAAATCGGATGCAGTAAATGATATTACTTCTGCATCCTGGGGTAGCGTTTTGTGTGATGATACAACATCTGTTGGTAGAATTTTTGACGGTCGATTATCTTATCATAAAGGTGCATATCTATTACACATGCTTCGCTGGAAATTAGGTGATTCACTGTTTTTTTTATCCTTGAAAAATTATTTGAATGACCCTCTCCTTGCCGGAAAATATGCTCATACACCGGATTTAATTGCACATTTAGAAACAACAGGTGGTCAAAATTTAACTACTTTTTTTAATCAATGGTATTACAAACAAGGGTTTCCTTCCTATCATCTTTTATGGGGACAAGTAGGAAGTACAGTAACTTTAACTGTAAATCAAACTCAATCAGATGGATCGGTTTCATTTTTCGAAATGCCTATTCCTGTTAAGTTTATTGGTCAAACCAAGGATACAACACTTATTTTCAACCATACTACATCAGGACAAGTTTTTAATTTTGCTGTTCCCTTTCCAATTGTAAGTGTGCAATTTGATCCGGAATTATGGATACTCTCCAATGGCAATACTGTTACGGGAATATCTAAATACCCTTCCATAAATGATCAGGTGGTAGTTTTTCCAAATCCTACTAATGACAATTTGAATATTCTTTCATTAAACAATGCAAACATGGTTGAATCGGTTGAAATAAGTGATGTTTCAGGGAGAGTTGTTTTAAGATCAGACCCTTATAATGGAATGCAAAAAGTAGTTACGCTAAATATTAACCAACTTGCAAAAGGTACTTATTTGATTAAAACAATTCTTAGATCAGGTGTTAATTGTAAATCGTTTGTGAAGAGTTAGTACTTGCATATTGATCATGATTGACAAGGATAACAGAACAACAAAAACAATATGCAACTCCTTAATACTAATTAAGGGAAAAACTGTGCTTATTTATCGGTTATAGGTAAGGCGGGCTGACACCATCCCAAAACAATTTATCGGTAAACAAAAACATTTCGGTTCAAAAAAAACGGCTGACTTTCCGACACTCGGCCGACCGGTCAACACGATACAAGAAGTTTAAATTTATACCCCACCGCACTTTTTCGGCAAAGCCGTTTTGGCTATCCCACATTGCAGCACATTTGCAAGCCCGTACAAGCCACCGCAAGACAAAAGGCTTTCAAAAGAGCTGCAATCGGCTACGCACAAAAATGTGAATAACTTTAGATGAACTAAATTTGTCCCTCCGTTTTAATTTCATAATTTTGGACAAATTTAGTCCACATAGATGGCTCTTAAAAAAAATGTAACATTTGGAGAACTTATTAGATTTTATCGGGAGGAATCAAATCTTCCACTTAGGGTTGTCGCTAAATTTCTGAGCATTGACCACTCGTTGTTGGGAAAAATTGAAAGAAATGAAAGGCATCCTACAAAAGAATTCATAAGTAAAATTGCTACATATTATAAAGTTGATATAAATGATTTAAATAAAGCATATTTAAGTGACCAAATAGCTTATAAAATTTTAGATGAGGTTCAAAATATTGAAATACTGAAAGTAGCAGAAAATAAAATAAAATATTTGACAAAACATAATAAATGATAATTGCAAAATCAAAAAAAATCAAAAATA
>JAHEYA010000264.1 GCA_023251855.1 Bacteroidota bacterium | reverse complement strand
TCAATTTAGGAAATGCCTCCCCTGGAATTTATTTTGTACAAGTGGTTTCAGAAAAAGAGATAATTACTAATAATAAAATAACAGCTATTCTTAAAAACTAAAAACATGAAAAAATTTTACGCTATCATAATGCTCATTTTTTTTGGATGGAGCGCAAACGCACAATGGAATCAAATATCTTATGGAGATCGGGTTAATTGTATGGTCGCAAACGGTACAAAGTTGTACGTTGGATTGCAAAATAATGGAGTGTTTTTTTACAATGGTTTCGCTTGGTATAACGCTAATTTTCAACCTGGCGCAGGTATGCCAAGCCATATCTATTCAATAGCAATAAATGGGACAAGAATTGTTGCAGGAACAGAAGCTAGAATGGGGTTTTCGGGCAATTTAAATGGGGGCTCTTGGACATATCCTTATTTTGCAGGTATGGTGAATAATGCAGAAGTTTATTCATTGGCGACAAGCGGATCCAATATTTTTGCCGGAACTCAATATGCAATGCATATGTCAAGCGATTATGGGAGTACTTTTCACCACCTTTATAGTGGTATGCCATCATACGCTTCCGTATATTCATTACTTATAAGCGGTACCAATATTTTTGCAGGAACGAATTACGGATTGTTTTTAACAAGTGATAATTGTAATAATTGGACAGAGGTTACTAATGGTTTGCCACCAAGTGGGCAAGCCACTTTCTATTCATTAGCCACCAGTGGGTCAAACATTTTTGCGGGAACTCTTGGTGGTGGAGTATTTTTATCAACAGACAATGGTAACAATTGGACAGCTATTAATAGTGGTTTAACAAACACGGATGTGGATGCATTAGCTATAAGTGGAACCAACATTTTTGCTGGGACTAGTAGCGGAGTGTTTAAATCAACCAACAATGGAAGCACTTGGTCAGATTTTAGTACTGGTTTGACTGGCAATGGTCTTGATGTTACTTCATTAGTCATATACAATTCAGATATTTATGCAGGGACCAATAACGGAGTATGGTATAGTAGCATATCAATGGGTATAAAAGAATTAGCTATAAATAATGAAATAAGTATTTCCCCCAACCCCTTCACTTCACAAACTACAATATCCTTTAACAAAGAACTACAAAGCGCAACAATAAAAATTGTGGATGTTGTAGGTAAAGAAGTGAAAAATATAAATTTTTCGGGTAAAGAAATAATATTAGAAAAAGGAGAACTGCGTGTGGGCGTTTATTTTGTGCAAGTGCAAAGCGAAGAAAGAATTTATAACAAAAAAATAATTATTCAACATTAAAAAGTTTTAAATCACAAAATTTATAAAAATGAAACTTTCAAAATTATTATTTCTGCTAATGGCAACGATTATAGGCATTGTAGCCAATGCGCAGACAAAAACGGAAACGCTGACCAATGTAAAAATAATGCAATTGTCAAAAATTGGTTTGCAACCATCGGTCATCATCAGCAAGATTCGCACAAGCAAAACAAATTTTGATGTGAGTACGGAAGGCTTGATAGATTTAAGTGACAGCGGAGTGGATCCCGCAGTTATCAATGAGATGATGAAATCAGATACCCATGCCAGTAATGCAAGTAGCAACGATCCGGAAACAATGCACAAACCCGGTATTTATTATTACAATCAAAGTAATCTGAAACGAGTTGACCCAACTGTAACTTCAACAAATAAATCAGGAGGACTGGGTACTTCAGTTGCACAATCAATGACTTATGGTATTGCTAAAAATAAAGAACGAACTAATTTGGCGGGTAATAAAAGCCACCTTCAAATAAATGGAGAAAATCCCACGTTTTATTTTTATTTTAAAAGTGATGAAAATGCAAACGGTGACAGTTGGTTTTTTGCTACCGCCACATCACCAAATGAATTTGTTTTAGTTGCGCTTACTGAGAATAAAGACAACCGGGAAATGGTGATAGGCGCATCAAATGCTTACGGAAGTTCCTCGGGAGTTCCTAATAAAATAAAAATGCCATTTGACTATACAGAAGTGAGTGAGGGCATTTATAAAGTTACATTCACACAACCGTTAAAAAAAGGTGAATATTGTTTTCTCTACACAAGTACAACTCCTTCTCGTTACAACAATAATAAAGTATTTGACTTTGGAACGCATTAAAATAAATGCACAAACCTTGCAATATCCACTTCCTTATCAAGTGGAACATTCTTTTCCAAATGATCAACCAATTGTTTTGCAAAATAAGGAGCAAGCATTACGCCTTTAGTTCCCATTCCATTGAATATACCCAACGTTTTATACTCCGGGTGCAAGCCTATAATAGGCCTTCTGTCAATTGCTGAAGGGCGAACACCAGCCTGTTGCCCGACAATTTCAAAAGGAACCTTAATCACTTTTGAAAGCCTTTCTGCTAGTTGATTTCGTGCCTTTTCAGTAACTGTATCATTTAGGTTTTCCCAATCATAAGTTGCCCCGACAATAAACAAGTCATTACCGATAGGTAAAATATAAACGTCTTTATTAATGATCTTATCTGTTTTTAAATTTTCAATTTTTACGGTCAGCACTTCACCTTTTACCGGTTTTAATGGGATCCAATTAAAATAAGGGTTTTCAGATACTTTATACCCTTCACAGAAAATAATTTTATTCGCTTTAATATTTTTGTGGTTCACCGAATTCGATTCCACTTTCAATTCGGAATAATCAAAAATTTCATCTAACAAAAGCTGATTGCGGATAAAGTAGTTCCGAAATTTTTCCAAAAATTTCACCACATACAAATTGGATGCATCATTCACAAAAGCACAACCCAATGGATTGTTTACTGTATTGATGAAAAAATCATCGACAATATTTTTTGACAAATATTTTCCAACATCATCAGCCAATGATTTTTTTATCCAAAAATCTTTTTCCTGGTTCTCACCGAAAATCCTTACTATTTCTTTCTTCCAATAAAACTCCTCAAACAAAAATTGTTCGGCCTCCTTGTAAAATCTTTCAGAAAAAGGGATCAACTCATCGGTCATCCAACTTTTTACAAGGCGCTTAAAAACAATAGGATTAAAATTTCCGGCTGCAACTTTTGAACACATTGAAAGGTTTTGTTCATCGATCACAACAACCTTCAAACCCGCATTTATCATCGTAAAAGCCAGTATCGTTCCTGCTAAACCTTGGCCAACAATTATGTAGTTAACGTCTTTTTTCAAAAGAATTTTATATTCATGAGGCAAGAACTTTTTGCAAATAATTGGAAAAGTTAATTAAAACGTTCATTGCGAGGAACGGCTTATATATTGATTCTGTTTTAATTACAAATGTTAGAATTGAAATATATATGAACTCAAATAAAAACGTCCCGCAAAATACGGGACGTTTTCATTTTTAGAAAAAGTTTTATTCTATTCGAATATTATTTTTTTGCTGTATAATTTTCCTTCAACAGAAATATTCATGAAGTAAATACCACTTGGTAAATTATCACGCACAATTGAGTATTGCTCAGATTTTATTTTTGTGATATTTTTTACTTTTCGGCCTAGTGCATCATACAAATCTATATTAATATCATGTCCTGAAAATGCTTTTAGATCGATAGTTACCATATTATTTGCAGGATTAGGATATACACTAAAAGAAGTATTATCAACCGTTAAATTTGTTATGCCTGCTAATGAAGTACATGTAAGTGCTGTACCACAAGTAAAATGTTCTAAAAAATCTCTTACCAAACCAAGTGTTGTATCATAAACCAATGCACTGCTTCCTTCCGGCACATGGTGATTTCCATAATATGTTTTAAAACAATTTACAATACCAACCTGGTTTGCTCTTGCATGAATTGAATAGCTTCCATCAATAACCATAATTGGAAAAGTGGAAGGTGGCTGAAGGTAAATCAAATGAGTGCCATAAGGTACAGTTCCATCTCCGGTAGAATGAGTGCTTATTATCGGGGTATCTCCGGCATGCATCCAGGCTGTATCAGATAATGCGCCTGATAAGCTTACAATTGCTTTTACTTTTGAAGAATAGCCTTGATTACCGCTTAAACCTTCAACACCGCCATGCAAACCTTTTTGTCCGGTTTTTGAGCCAACAGTTGTTCCGGTGGTATCAATGTAATTGGGGAATTCATACAAATGATCAATATAAGCAAGATGCGTTGCCATCAAGCCTCCGGCCGATGCGCCACCAAAAAAGATCTTGCTGGTATCAATTTTATAAGTATTACCTCCTTCTACAACATTTTTACGAAAAAAGCGAACTGCTGCACGTGCATCATGAACGGCTCTCATAACGGCTGCTCCGGCATCATTTGAGTCGGGTCCTGGAAAAGGCAAGTCAGTCATAAATAATCGGTAATCAATTGTTGCAGTTACATAACCCATTTTGGTAAAATCCCTGCAAAAAGGAGCCATTTGTGATTTGCTTCCACCTACAAAGCTTCCACCATGCGCCCAAATTATTAAAGGGCGAAGAGAATCTGTATCACCATGAGGTTGATAAACATCAAGTTTTAATACTGCGGCTGAATTATTGAATGTAACATTATTTCCGTAAACGATATCTAAAGTAGAATCAGGAGTACCGGGAAAAATAATATCGTGGTAGCGATTACCTGCACATTGAGCA
Organism: Bacteroidota bacterium; assembly: GCA_023251855.1. Lineage (GTDB taxonomy): Bacteria > Bacteroidota > Bacteroidia > 2-12-FULL-35-15 > 2-12-FULL-35-15 > 2-12-FULL-35-15. The sequence continues at coordinate 70 of JAHEYA010000264.1, read as the reverse complement.
TTAATTTGAATAGATGAAGCTATAAGCAGAAAACTTCCGGCAAGTAGAGTGTAAATTTTTTTCATGTGTC
>JAHEYA010000263.1 GCA_023251855.1 Bacteroidota bacterium | reverse complement strand
AGTCTCCGGATCAGCTCTTCCGTTTTGCCTGAAAACATAGAGCCACAAATAACTTCAATAGAACCTTTGCGATTATTGGGATGTATAGTGTTTTCGAGAAACATACGATTTTGAAATGATAAAATGTTTGTGTTTTGAATTCGCTTTTAAACAGTAATTTAGCCTACTGTTAACGTACAGCAAAACTAATCAAAAAATACTGCAAAAAATAAGCTCCCGAATAAATAATAATGAATAAGTTTAAAATGAAAAATAAGGTTCAGACTTTTCGGAAAACGTTTATTTATTTATTCATTTTTTTTAATTGTTTCTCTCTTTATGCCCAAGAAACAAGCAAGAATGAAGTTTATCAATATGGAAAAAAAATTGTGGATACAATGACTTCAGAAAGTATGCATGGGAGAGGGTATGTAAATAATGGAGATAAAATTGCAGCAAATTATATTAAAACAGAGTTTCAGAAATTTGGCTTAAAGTCATTTAATAATGATTATTATCAAAAATTCTCATTTCCGATAAATACGTTTCCAGGCAATATGATTTTAGAAATTGATGGAAAAAAATTTATTGCCGGTCAGGATTATATTGTGAAAGGCAACTCCGGCAGCTTATCCGGGACATTTGAAATTGTTCACTTTGATTCAACTATTTTAAAAAAGAGTGAGCTGAAAGAGGAGTTTAAAAAAATTAATTTTTCGAATAAGATTATTCTGGTAGATAAGTCAAATCTTGATTTAAAAAACAAAGAGGTTTTAGATTGGTTGGGTTTATTTATTTCAAATTCATTTAAAGCCAAGGGTATTATTTTTATTGAAAATAAGCTGATAGCTGAGCTTTCATCGCATCCGGAATCTTATCTTCTTTTGGAAATGTTGAGAGCCTCTTTTATCGGAAACGAGAAAAGTATTACTGTTAATATTGAAAATAAATATATCACCGAGTATCAATCTCAAAATGTAATAGCTTATGTTAAAGGCTCAGAACATCCCGATTCATTTATTATTTTTTCCGCACATTACGATCATTTAGGACAAATGGGTAAAACTGTTTATTTTCCCGGGGCTAATGATAATGCCAGTGGCTGCGCCATGTTGCTGAACCTTGCAAAACAGTATTCGATCCTTTCAAACGGGCCAAAATATTCGATTGCATTTATTGCTTTTGGTGCCGAAGAAGTTGGTTTGTTGGGCTCAAAACAGTATACAGAAACACCTTTGTTCCCATTAAAAAACATTCGATTTTTATTAAATATGGATATTATGGGTACCGGTGAAGAAGGTATCACAGCTGTGAATGGAACTTTATTTAAAACCGAATTTGATAAATTAAAAGAAATAAACACAAAAAATAATTTTATTAAAGATGTGAAAATACGAGGAAAAGCAGCCAATAGCGATCATTATTTTTTTTCTGAAAAAGGAGTGAAAGCATTTTTTATTTATACAATGGGCGGAATAAAGGCTTATCATGATATTTATGATAAAGCAGAAACATTACCTTTGAATAAATTTGTAGATTTATTTAAAATGATAATTTCATTTAGCAATTATCTTCAAAATTAGCAGTGTTAGTTCCCCCTTCTTGAGAGGGAATTGAATAGTGCAATCAAATTACTTAACTTTAAACAATAAACTTGAAACTCTATATAGTGCCTACTCCTATTGGAAATCTTGAAGATATTACTCTTCGGGCAATACGTATTTTGAAAGAAGTGGATTTGATTTTAGCGGAAGATACACGTAAATCGGGTGTATTATTAAAGCATCTGAACATTTCAAAAAAAATGTTTGCACATCACCAACACAACGAACATGCCACTGCTGCGATGATTGCTGAACGAATTGCAAATGGTGAAAATATAGCATTGATAACCGATGCAGGAACTCCTGCTATATCCGATCCCGGATTTTTGTTGGTAAGAGAATGTATAAAAAAAGGAGTAGAAGTTGAATGTTTGCCTGGTGCAACCGCTTTTGTTCCGGCTTTGGTAAATTCTGGTTTCCCTTCTGATATCTTCTGTTTTGAGGGCTTTTTGCCGCAAAAAAAAGGTCGTCAAACAAAAATAAAATCATTGTTAAATGAACAACGTACCATGATTTTTTATGAATCGCCACACCGTTTGATTAAAGCATTGGAGCAATTTATAGCGTTTTTTGGTGCTGATAGAAGAGTCTCTGTATCCCGTGAACTTACCAAAATATTTGAAGAAACAAAACGTGGAACATTGGTGGAGGTACTTGATTATTTTAAAGCCAAAATAATAAAAGGGGAAATTGTAATAGTGTTGGAAGGTAATAAAAATAAGCTTGTTGAGAAGGAAGAGGACGAAAGAGAATAAAAAAATAATTTTAACAACAACTCATTTTCAAAATAAATTCAATGGAAAATATTCAAAATAAAACCGGGGCACCTCCAGGAACTATTGTTTATCACGGTAGGGATTCAGCAGAAAAAGTAAAGATCACTCTTATTGAGTACAATGAAAAAGAATTTATTGAAAAAGATTTCTACAATCTGGAAGAATGTATGGAATTAGTAAATCCCGAAATGGTAAAATGGATTAATGTGGATGGAATTCACAAAGTTGAATTGATTGAAGCTATTGGAAAACGGTTTAATATTCACCCACTAACACTCGAAGATATTGTAAACACCAGTCAACGCTCAAAATTTGAAGATTATGATAGTTATGTTGTATCCATCATGAAAATGATCTATTATGATACCGAAATTCAGTCAGAGCAATTAAGTGTTGTTTTAATGGAAGGTATGGTTATTTCATTTCAGGAGATTCATGGTGGTGACGCTTTTGATATGATACGTAATCGTATCCGTCAGGGAAAAGGACGTGTTCGCAGGATGGGAGCAGATTATTTAGCGTATGCTTTATTGGATGCGGTTGTAGATTGCTATTTTAATATTCTTGAAAAAATTGGTGACCGGGTAGAAGTCTTGGAAGAAGAAGTGATGGAAGAACCCACAAAACGCACGCTTGAACAAATACATCACATGAAACGCGAAATGATATTTCTTCGTAAAGCGGTTTGGCCAATGCGCGAATTGATTAATAATCTGGAACGAAGTGAAACCGCGTTAATAAAATCAAGTACCGATATTTATTTGCGGGATTTACATGACCACGCACTTCGAGTGATTGATACCGTTGAAACATTTCGTGATTTACTTTCCGGTATGATGGATATTTATTTATCCAGTGTAAGTAACAGGATGAATGAGGTAATGAAAGTGTTAACCATTATCACTACTCTTTTTGTTCCGGTAACATTTATTGTTGGATTATACGGAATGAATTTCGAGTTTATGCCCGAACTGCATACCCGTTTGGGTTATCCAATAACATTAATTGTAATATTCATTACAATTCTTTCATTATTGATTTATTTTCGAAAAAAAAGGTGGATGTAAAAGCCCCTCCCGACCTCCCCGACCTACTGCCGCCAAAAGCTTTAGCGGTGGAGCAAGGGGAGGAGATGTAACCGTCAAGTCAATTAATTTGTAACTCGTGCCTTGTTGCCCTCCCCCTTTGGGGGAGTTGGAGGAGGCTTCTTGTTATAAATTTTTACAGCAAACATCAAAGTAACGCTGAAAACTACCAATCCAAGCATTCCCCATATTAATCCGGTATTGCTTTTTAACACAATTAAAAAAACAATTGCAACCAATAAAACAGTTGCAAGTTCATTCCATAAGCGTAATTTGAACGAAGAATATTTTACAATGTCATTTTGCAATTGCTTAAATATTACATGACATTGCAGGTGATAAAGCACTAATCCACCAACAAAACATAGTTTTAAGATAAAATAGGCTTGCAATAAAAACGAAGAATTTTCCCAAAGCATCCAACCTCCCAAAATGAGTGTTATAATCATGGATGGCCATGTAATTCCATACCACAAGCGTTTTTGCATAATTTTATATTGATTTTGCAAAATACTCTTCTGAGGTTCCTCTTTTGTATTGGCCTCTGTATGGTATATAAATAATCGTACAATATAGAATAAACCTGCAAACCAGGTAACTACAAATATGATATGTAGTGCTTTTAGATAATGCTGTATGTCCTCCATCTGATAAATAATTTTAAACAAAGGTACTTAACAATTTAACCATTTAACAATACAACAATTCAGTATCTTTGGCAAAAAAATTTAGTATGCAATCAAAAACAGCAAAAGAATCATTAACAATACAAACCCAGGTAGTATTGCCAAATGATACCAATGTAATGGGAAATTTATTTGGTGGCCGACTCCTTCAATGGATGGATATTGTTGCTTCAATAGCCGCTCATCGTCATTGTAAGCGGGTAGTAGTAACAGCTTCTGTTAATAATGTCTCATTTAATAATCCAATCAATCATGCAAGTATAGTAACATTGGAGTCAAAAGTTTCACGTGCTTTTACAACATCAATGGAAGTGTATATTGATGTTTGGGTTGAAGATCATGTTAGTGGTGTAAAACTAAAATGTAATGAAGCAATATATACTTTTGTAGCGATTGATCAGAATGGTTCACCTTTGTCTGTTCCCGAATTAATTCCGGAAACAAAAGAGGAAAAAACTCGTTTTGAAGGGGCATTACGCAGGCGCCAGCTGAGTTTGATACTGGCTGGCAAAATGAAACCCTCAGATGCCAGTGAATTGAAGGCATTGTTTGCCCCATCTGCGTAGTTA
>JAHEYA010000024.1 GCA_023251855.1 Bacteroidota bacterium | reverse complement strand
GAATTGTAGAACCTGTAAAAGAAGAAATTTTTACTATCGTTGAGCAAATGCCTTCCTTCCCTGGCGGAGATGCTGCAATGATGAAATGGATAAAAGATAAAATCGAATCTATCGGATACCCTCAAATGGAAAAAGAAGCGGGAATTTCAGGTACCTGTTATGTCACTTTTGTTATCGATAAAGAAGGTAATGTTACTGATACAAAATTATTAAGAGGTGTTTCCGGTGGTCCCGGTTATGATAAAGTTGCTCTACAAGTAGTAAAAGCAATGCCTAAATGGGGTGCAGGTAAGCAGAATGGTCGCGCAGTATCTGTACAATACAACTTGCCAATTAAATTTACCATCAGGTAAATTAATTTTAGAATTTTAAAGTGTTTTCCGACAGTAATCCATTAGTAAATAAGATTCGCTATTATTCAGGATTTGTAATGGTAGTGCTTTATTTGATAATTGGGCTACTGTTTTTATTTTCCGATATCGCTATCCAAACTTTTCCTGCTTACCGCGAACCTGTTGGAGGATTATTAATTGCTTATGCTGCGTTTAGGTTGTATTCAACTATCAAGAAAGGTAGGCAGATGGAGGAATAATTCCTTTCTAGTGATATGTAAAATGTAAAATGGCAGATCTAAGATGGTTAAAAGCCAATCGCAAAGCCCAAACCTACATTTTCCATTTCACATCTTACATTTAACATAACACTAGTCTTAAACTCCAAAATGAAATATTTTTTTTCCACATTTTTAATTTTAATAACCCTTATTAACCTTAAAGGACAAACAGCAATGGCAACATCTTCAAAAGTAGCAGAAACTAAAACAATTGTTTTTATACATGGTTTATTTCAAAATCCGGAAAGCTGGATGGAGTGGAAAAAATATTTTGAAGCAAAAGGTTATACCTGTCATACTCCTTCATATCCTTACCATGAGGGCAATCCAACAGCATTGAGAAAAAATACTGACCCCAAACTTGGCACATTAACTTTCGGTGAAGTAATTGATAGTCTGGTGAGTTTCATTGACAAACTACCCGAAAAGCCAATTATCATTGGCCATTCCATGGGAGGCCTTGCTGTTCAAAAATTAATTGCATTGAATAAAGGTGTTGCCGGTATTTGTATAGATGCTGCTCCACCAAAAGGAATTTTCAGTTTAAAATGGAGTTTTTTGAAAGCTAATTTACCAACAGTAAATCCTCTGAAAGGAAATTCAGTTTGTTTACCTGCTGTAAAATGGTTTCATTATGCATTCTGTAATACAATGACTATGGAGCAAACGGAGATTGAATACAATAAATTTGTTGTTCCTGAAAGTAGAAATATTCCAAGAAGCAGCACTAAACAAGATGGTTTTATTGATTTCAAAAAACCACACCAACCTTTACTTTTTATTGCGGGAGAAAAAGATCATATCATTCCTTCTTCATTAAATAAGAAAAATTTTAATGCTTATACAGATGCTAACAGCAAAAAAGAGTTTAAAGAATTTGCCGGAAGAACCCATTATATCTGCGGACAGCCTAATTGGCAAGAGGTTGCTGATTATATCCTTGGTTGGGTAAAAAAGAATTAATAATATTACGTCATTGCGAGGAACGAAGCAATCTCATTGAAATCCATAAATGAGATTGCTTCGTTCCTCGCAATGACGTTCTTCTATGGGCTTTCTATTTAGAAATGTATTTGTGAAACTCAGGAACAATTTTCAAAAGATAGGTTGTACCTGCGTAAACGGCTGAAATTACTGCTGATTTAATGGCCATGGAAACAATCGCGTTATTGAATGAAGGCAACAAGTATGCTATTATAAACGCAGCAACAATCACCAAAAGTATTTTCAAACTCGATAAATCATAGGGCTGCATTTTAAAATTTTTCAGAATAATAAAATATTTTAAGCCATTATAAATAACTGATGAACTGACTGTTGCTAGTGCAGCACCTTCAATTCCATAAAGAGGAATTAAAATAATATTTAAAACAACCGCTATCACCAATAATAAAAACAGTAAATAAGTTCCATAAATATATTTTTCGGAAGTGAAAAGAATAGAAGTATTTACTCCTGTTGCTATATTTAAAAACCCGCCAATACATGTGATAATAGCAACTGTAGCGCCTTTGTGATATGTTTCCGGCAACAGGCTCAGCAAATCCTGAATATTTATAATAATACCCACCAATAATAAACCACCTCCTAACATTAAGTATTTAACCGATTGATAATATATTTTTTTGATACCTTCCACATCATTATTTACCCAACCTTGCGCCACTTTTGAATGTGTAATCCGTTCCAACGAAGTGAGCGGAATCTCAATAACTAAAGCAATATAAGCAGCTACAGCAAATACACCTACGTAATCCAAACTCATATATTTACCAATCATCAACGCATCTAAATGTTTCAAACTAAGTGAGGAAAAATTTGCGGCCGTTAGTAATAAACCATACTTAATAAGCTTTGCTGTACCAATCGATTTGAAATAAGAAGTATCAATTTTTAAAGAAGGTGAATCAACAGAATAGATGTAAAACACCATAGAGATTGCTTGAAGGACATATATCAGCACAAACAGATACATGAATTGAGTAAGGTCTATCAAGTGGAAATAATAAATAATGATTAGTAAAATAAAAACTATCCTAGTAAATATTCCTTCGAAAAAACTGATAATTGTAGTTTTGAAAAGCGACTCACAATAGGCATTCAGTGCCATATTAAAACCTATAACAATTGAAAAAGGCAAAAGCAAATCAAAAAAACGGGTAAATAAAAATGATTGTTCAATGTATTGACTTATAATTATATTTTTGAATGTATAAATTAAAATCCCACAAAGAATGGCTCCAACCAAAGGAAAGAGCAACATAAAACCAAAATAACCATGATGTTTTTTTTCTTCATTACGAAAGAAAGGGAAAAATTTAATGGTAACACTGCTTACTCCAAAAGGTAAAATGGTAGCTACGAAACTCGCAGCTGCAATTAAGATACGTGTTAATCCAAGCTCTTCAGGTTTTAGCAAATTAGGCTGAATGAATAGCAAGCTGGCAAAACCAATTACAACACCAGTATAGGTGATAATTGCATTTCGGATTCCTTGCTTTTTTATTGAGTCCATTTAAGTTGACTAGTTGTAAAGTTTAAAGTTAAATTAAGAGGATGCCCTTCAAGTCATTGATTTACGCGTTAGTTTATGAAAAACAAAACGTAAAATAATATAAAAATGATTTCCTACAGTTTGAAAAAAACCATAGTGAACAACCATTATCTTAAATCGTTCAATTAGCCCGTAAATTCTATGTTTATCAGAAGAGCCACCTTTTAAATAGTTCGAAATAGATAGGTTCGTATTGACTATTTTATTCGAACGGTGTAGCACATTAATAACCCAGTCAATATCTGCACTTATTTTATAATCCAAATTGTAAGGTTCGCATAAAATTCTTTTTGCAATAAATGATTGATGAGAAACACACATTCCATATTTTAAACTTTTCCAGGTAAGCTCTTTAGGTGGCGTTAAACGCCTGTCGCCCAGCTGCTCTCCCCTTTCATTAACGATTTTGGTATTGCCATAATACACATCTGCATTTTCGAAGCTTGCAATTACTTTTGCCAAAGTATCAACTGCTACCAATTCATCACCGGCATTTAAAAACAGTACATAATCACCGGTAGCTTGTAACAATCCTTTGTTCATTGCATCATAGATGCCTTTATCTTTTTCGGAAATTAATTTGGCGATTCCAGACCTGTATAACTCCACAACATCAACCGTTCCATCTGTTGAATCGCCATCAATAATAATGTATTCGACATTAGAATATGTTTGTGAAAGCACACTTTTAATTGTTCGCTCAATAAACGATTTGCCATTAAATACAACCGTTATGATGCTTATTTTATTCATTCGAATGAAATTTTGATTCGTACAATCGAACATGTTGTTTCACAATTTCACTGCAATTGAAATGAGTAACAACTTTATTTCTCGCATTTAACGGTAATTCCACGCTATTATGATTTTGAAACAACCAATTAATTCCTTCAACCAAATTTTTAGGACTCACTGCATCTGCCAAATAGCCATTTATTTTGTGTTCAACCATATCTGGTATCCCTCCTGTATTAAAGGCTAATACAGGTGTTCCGCAGGATAAAGACTCCAAAATTGTGTTCGGTAAATTATCTTCTATAGAGGGGGTCACAAAAAAATCAGCAGCATTATAACAGTCGGTCAAATCCACTTCTTTACGTATAAAACCAAGTTGTACTACTTGAATATTAATGTTGGAGATATCTATTTTTTTTCCAACAATCAACAGACAAAATTGTTCTTTATTTTTTATTTGATTTAATGCCTTTATAAGAATAGACATGCCTTTTCGACTATCATTAGGATCTTCGGCAACAAACAAAATAAAGATTTTGTTCGGGAAATTAATATTCAGTTTTTCACGTGTTTGAATTTTATTTAATGGTTTAAATACTTCAGTATCTAAACAATTGGGAACAGTGCGTATTTCAAAATTTTTAAAAACTTCGCTTTGTTTTGCCTCCCCATTAAGCCATTTAGAGGGCGAAACAGCAGTTAAATTAGCATCTTTCAAATATATTTTTTTCTTATTACAGTTTTTTTGCAATAAATTTTTGAAAGGACTATAATCTAAATCAGAAGTATAATGATTACCACCGGTAAAGGGATTCATATCATGAAGAGTCCAAAAAAAGATTTTTTTCTTGTCGGCAAAGACATGTTTGTAGGATATAATTTTAGGAACCCAATGTAAATGAATAATATCAGATTCATTATAAATTGCAAACTTATCTATTCTAAAAAGTGAAGAAGGACCATTGATATAAGCCTTTTTGTTGAATATGGTAGGAAGTTTATTTAATAAACGATTTGAAAATTTGAGAAGAGCAAAATACCAAAAGCCCCGTTTTTCTGAAATAATTTCCTCTATTGAATGTACATTTTTTTCCTCTGGGGACTTTACTTTTTCTAAAATCAATAAGTTAGAATCATACCTATTTGCCAGCAAAGCCTTATGTAGGCGCCTGCAAGCAATCCCTGCACCACCGCCATAATTAGTATTTATTAGCAAGATTTTCATTAAAGATTATCTCTTTTATTAAACTACTATACAAAAATGCTTAAACTACTATACATTTTTATTCTTTTTAGTCCCATAGGGCCGGTATATTGGTAACAAAATATGTCCACCCTACCCTCAAGTCCCGTAGGGACGACATACTACTCGGTGTACCTAATCCATTATAAACTAAAATATCGTCCCTACGGGACTTTTGGTATACTCCTAAAAAATGTATAGTAATATAATCTTTAGTATTGATTAATCTTTATATGCAAAAATATTAAGTTGCATATCCATTTGTTTATTTTTTGCCAAATTAATGAACGGTATTTTTCGATTACGTTCATTACGAATATAAAACCTAAAATTGTTCTGAGTCAATAATAACAATAGTTCACCCAACTTTTGTTCTTCATTAGGAAATGAATGATACTCAATAAATATTTTTTCAATTTTCGGAAATGCTGATTTAATATGCGGAAGCAAGACGTTTTCAGCTCCTTCAATATCAATTTTGATCAGATCTATTTTATCTTCTTTATTTATTATTTCCAAAAAATCAAGTGCTTGTACATTTACTGTTTTGCCTGTTGAAAGTGATTGAATAGACCCATTATCGGCACCCTCATCATTAAATTGAAGCTCCTCATCTTTCATCCAGACAGCATTTTGATACAGTTCAACATTTTTAATATTGTTTTTATTTATATTACTTTTTAGAATTTCAAACACTGATGGTGATGGCTCAAAAGCTTTTATAATAGAGTTCGGATGTTTTTGTGAAAAAAACAGTACGCTTGTGCCAATGTTAGCGCCACAATCATAGATTACCGGTTTGGCTGATTTAGTATTAAAATCATAACATTGATTCATAAATATTTCCTGGTATTGCCAAATAAAGGATTTCATATCGACAACAGAAATTTTAAATTTATTGAAAGAGACTGTGTACTTTGTATACCTTTTTTTACCGATGTAAAAAAAGAACAAACGGGTAAATGTTCTGAAATTGGAATCGGTCAGAAATAAATATAAGCCTTTGAAATAATATGAAATAAAATCTGCCATTACCCTTTAATATTGAGGAATAGTCCCTGTTGTGTATTTTTGAATAATAATATTTAGAAGTCTGCCAAAGCCCTTCAACGTAAATATTTTATTTTTCAGTTTGTTTTCAGAATATTTTTTTAAGTCTTTGAATAAAACATCATCCTTCTTAACAAGTGCTTTTTCAGCGTATACAAAAGCAATATCATGATGATTGTGAAGTGTAGCGAACAACCAAGATAACATAAACTCTCTGGCAGTAATAGTTTCCATATCCAATTTATTCATATACATCATTTCTACCCATCCGGGAGCTTTATCATGGATATGACTGCCTACTTTTTTCATTTTAGCAGTTTTGAAAATATTATCAAACGCTTTTTTACCTAAGCGTAATGCTCCTTTAACAGTAAAGTTGGTAAGGAAAAAATGTTTTTTTTCCATATAATTTAAAACATCCACAATTTTATCCTCTCCGATATATGCATCCATAAAACCGGGTTCAAACTCAAGCACCAGCGCATTATCTTGTATCTCTTGACTCAACGATCTAAACAAACGAAGATCCGTTCCCTGGGAATCTGTTTTAAACCAATCTACATAATTCATATTCAATTGTGCCAAAACACTTTTTAACTCTATCACTTCCATTTCCAAAACCTCTTTGATCTCAAACAATCCGGAATAATGAAATTGTTTTAATGATTCCATATCAGGTTTCAACAAACTAGAGCAATAGGGATTTTGTGTTAAATAAAAAGGTTGTGTTTTTTTATCTGTTGAGGCTACAACAATTTTATTAAATACATATTGTTTTTTAAAAACGGAATCACTTTTTTCGATATAATCAAACTCACGTTTATCAGCATCAAATGCAATACAAATTGAAAATGGAGCAATTACTTCCCAAATGGAATTCAGCTTTTCAGATGCTCCAATATCAATAAGAACAGGAGGTTTTAGCTGAATCTCTTCTCTTGAAGCTATTCTTTTTACGAGCGTTGATAATCTCATTCCATTTTATTTAAAAAGCCAATCAGCTAATTTTCTAAATTACTTGTAAAGTATACTGTTTAAAATTTGATTTCCTAAAATTAGGAAATTTATTCCTGTGCCCGAATTATAAAACAAAACAAGCTTAGAATTAACAAAAAAAACTACTTTTGTTTAGCACTCATTGACAAACAAATCATTTCCAACTTGGATAAATTAGAATATATCTATACTCAGCTAAGCACCTTCTTAAACCTGCTGATCGACACCGTTATATCTACTATCAAAATTTGTTTGATGTCAAAATTTTATTTGAAATCTCCTATAAAAACCAGTGGAAAATGTATTGTTTTAGGTAATGGACCATCATTAAAAGAGTCACTTTCACAAAATATCGAATTGATAAAAAAATATGATATTGTTTGCGTTAATAGTTTTGCCTATTCTGAATATTTCGAGATTCTTAAACCACAAAATTATGTTTTGCTTGATGATTATTACTTTTCAACTGATTACCAAACTGCCGAAAATAGGGTTACTATTGCCCAGTCATTTGATAAATTTAAAATTATTGACTGGAAAATTAATTTTTTTATTCCGGTGAAAGGAAAAAAATCCCATTTAGTAACTTCCATATTAAGTCAAAATAAAAATGTTACTATAACCTATTTCAACTATGTGGTAACAGAAGGGTTTAGTGGTTTCAGAAATTTTATTTTCAGGAACAATTTAGGAATGCCACAATGTCAAAATATTTTGTCGGCTGCCTTATTTTTGACTGTTAACAGAAATTATAATGAAATCTATCTTTTAGGTGCTGATCATTCCTGGCATCAGGATTTTAGCGTTCAACAGGATAATAAAATGATGATAAACGACACTCATTTTTATGATAAAGACAAAATCAAACCTGTTAATTTGAGTGATAGATCCGAATATAAATTAACAATTTCAACACTGTTTCTTTCTTTATATAAGGCATTCAGATCATATGATATCATTAAGTTGTATGCCGACTCAAGAGGTGTGAAAATATACAATGCTTCCGTTAAAAGTTTTATTGATTCTTTTAAAAAAAAGGAAATAAACTAAATCTATTTTTCTTTTTTCATCAGCACTTCTGCCAGCTTAAAATCTATTTCATTATCAATATCCACAGAGCGTTCAATAGGCATTTGAGTTGAAAATGTAGTATCGTGAATAAACGTTTTGTGTTTTTCAAGAGTGGCTATTGAAGAAATGTAAACAGCTCCGTTCAACCGATAATACTTAGGTAATTGCTGACGGTTTTTTCCTTTAATATCTTTCCGAATAAAATTTTTCATTGAACCATTCTCAGGCAATGTATTTGCCCACAACGGGTGATGCTCTGCTTCACACACTGATACAACAGCATCTGCATGCTTATCAAGCATACATTGTACAGCATTGTCGATATCTTCGGCTGTTCTTAAAGGAGAAGTAGGTTGCAATAAAATGATGAGATCAAAATTCTTATTTTGTTCTCTATAAAAATTCAGTGCATGAAAAATTACATCAATTGTTGTTGCACTATCTGTTGATAATTCATCCGGACGAATAAACGGGACTTCAGCATCTGCTTGTTTTGCAATTGCCGCAATAGCATTATCATCAGTACTTACAAGTATAGTCCCTTTGAATTTAGACTTTTGAGCCGCAACTATGCTGTGTACAATTAAAGGTTTATCGGCCAACAAACGAATATTTTTTCCGGGTAAGCCTTTACTTCCTCCACGTGCAGGTATGATGTATAGAATTTGCATTAAAAGTGAATGTGTTTTATATCTTCCTGTGCTTTGTAAAAATCTTCTACTCTTCCTATATCGAGCCAGTAGCCTAAGATAGGATAAGAAACTAAATGTTTTTTATTTGCAATAACAGCCTCCATAAAATGAGTTGCATCAAATGGTATGTTATCAGGAATTAGGTTGATAAGCGCCTTTTTAAATACATAAATTCCAGCATTGGCATAATAGGTATAACGAGGTTTTTCCTTAAAAGATAACACTTCATTCTTATCATTAATATCCATTACAGCATAGGGTATATCAATGTTATAAGGTATGGTTGCAACCTGAATATCTGCTTTTGAATCAATAAATTTTTTGTAAAAATCGTGGAAATCAATATTCGTCAACAAATCAGAATTCATTAACAGGATAGTATCGCTGGTATCCCCCTTTATCAATTTGAGAGATCCAATAGTACCAAGAGGTTTGGGTTCTTCAATAAAATTAATTGATGCATTGTTAATTCCGCTTTCATTTATTCCTTCTTTTATTTTTTCAGCTAAATGTCCAACTGAAATATGAAAATCAGTAACCCCATAATCAATTAAACGTTCAATATTGCGAAGAATAATAGGTTTGTCTCCAATTTTTAACATGGGTTTTGGAATGCCATCTGTAAAAGGCTTCAAACGTTCCCCCTTCCCTCCTGCCATTAATACTACATCAACAGGGATAACAGAACGAAGTTTATCCAAATCTAAAATAGTAATGATTGTCCGATTAGCATCTACTACAGGGATAAAGCGAATATTCTGATTCTTAAACAAGCTTACTTTTTCGAAATTATTTTCTCCGCTTATTAAGAATTTACTCTTTACATTCATAAAGCTACTAACAGGCTCTTCAATGGTGTGGCCTTTCAGCAAACCCCTTCTGATATCACCATCCGTAATGGAACCAACTAATTGCGTTTTATCATTCACAACAAATAATGCCATGTTTGGAATAGCGATTTCATTAAATCGTTGAAAAGCTTCACGAGCCGTACCTTTTTCAGAGAATGTATATTTATTAAAATCTGCCATTTTCTATTTTAAAATATTAAAACCTCGCAATGAACGTTTCATTAGGCTACAGTAATTTTATTTGTCGATAAATTTTATCAACTGAAATGCTTCTGCGTATTCAACACCAACTGATGCACCTCTGAATACCGCTAATGCTTCAATGTTTCTAAGACTTCTAGGAAAAGGGTGTTCGCCTAACTCCGATTCATACACCTTCATCATTTCTAATTTTTTGCTGAAGTGTTTTGTTATATCAACAAAATAATTTGGCTGAAAAACCCTTTCCGGCAAAGCAGGTGCAAATTCTGTTTCAGAAATACATTCATACATCAATACTTTTTTAATGAATGGATAACGGAAAGATTTTGTGCAAGCAGCCACAGCATCAAACGTAACTCTATGATCAGAATGGACATCAGAACGGTTCATCACATAGATAACTTCGGGTTTTATCTCGTTAAATATTTTTGAAATCTGTGGAATCATTGTATTTATTGAGTTTGAATCGAGACTCATAGTAGGGTAATCCAATTTAAAAACAGAAGTGAAGCCAATCAAGCTTTTAATTTTTTCGATTTCTTTCTGCCTACTTTCAACCACTTGCTTTGAAAAACCTTTATTTTCAAGCACATTGGTAATAATTATCCAGGATAATTCATCACCACCGGCTTTGTGTTTTAAAAGCGTTCCACCACAACCAAGTACTTCATCATCAGGGTGGGCGGATATTACAACTACATTTTTCATTCTGTTTTTTATTTTCGTCCCAAGCAGAGCCAAGGAATTTTTTATTAATTAGACTTTATACAAGTCAAAATGATATATGATTTTTATAAAAATATAAATGCCTAATAAGTCCCGTCATTGCGAGGGTCTTTCACCCGAAGCAATCTCAAACCAATACCTGATATGAGATTGCTTCGTTCCTCGCAATGACGCTCTAAATCTATGTTTCGTTTGTCCTAATAAACTAACCTATATAAAGTCTATTACTAAAATGGGGCATTTCCATCTAACCCAAAGGGATTCCTCCAATCGGTTGGAATGACACTAATTTAGCAAAGTACTTTTTTCACTAACCATTTTTCGTCTTTAGGATTTATACTTAATAATGCCTCACAAATTTTTTCAGGTGCTGTTTCATCTCCAAACGGGCACTCTAAATTTTTAATTTTTTTGATATAATCTTCATCAAAACACGCTTTATGTATAGCATTAACAATCTCTGATCTATCATGTTTTACAAATTCAACATTCCCAGCATTTAATCTCCCTTGCTGCCTGTTACCAACATTTACAACAGGTAATTTATAAAATGGCGCTTCTAATATTCCCATGCTGGAATTACCTACAAGCACTTTTGCATTACGTATTAAATTTATAAAATATTCCCGTGGTAATGTATTATTAAATTTAATGAAGGATTTATTTTCAAATTCTTTTATCGCTTTAACTATATCATAGGAACCCGGATCTGTATTGGGATAGGATGCTACCACTTTATACTTATTGACTTTACAAAACTCTTCCAATGCTTCAAGCGTAATTTTCATTTGACTATACGCATCTGTTTCTTCGGAAGACAAAGGATGTTTAACCAATACTAGGTATTTACCATCGGTAATATCGAAATCAAGATAATTAGAAACTTCCTGTAATGTTTTACTTTCAGTATTTTTGATATTCGCAAAAGCCGGGTTACCGGTAAAAAATATTCTAAAATTATCTTCTTTCAAATTGTTTTCCAGATTTTTACCATATTGTTTTGCGGTAACAAAATGGATATGAGCTAGTTTCGAAACAGCCATCCTGATTGGATCATCTGCATTTCCGAATACGGGGTCTCCGCCACCTAGATGCGCCACGGCAATATTCATATAATTCCCAACAAGAGCAGTAGCAATACTTTCTTCTCTATCTCCAACAACAAATAAAAAATCAGGTTTTTCTCTTTCAACAGTTTGTGATAAAGCATATGTTAATATTCCGATTCCCTTTGATCGCTGAACATTCCGGTTGGTCATAAACAAGCAATCAATTTTATCAACTATCTTAAATCCATCTTCTTCAATTTTTTTTAATGTAAAATTATGCCACTCGGATAGATGTGCAGAACTTACAGCCAATACCACATCAAACATCGGATTTGCCTGCATTTTTTTTAAAATAGGATATAGAATATCATATTCAGACCTGATTCCTGTTACGGCTAAAACTTTTATTTTCATTATAAAACGATATATGCAATGTTAGGATCAAAATAAAATTTTTGAATATGGAGTTTATTCAAACCACCACATTCTTCAAGCAAAGCAGCTGTTTCACCAGGCCAAGCAGGATTATTTATTTCATCGAAAGCTAAAATACTTCCTTTTGGCATCCGAGGCAAAAAATGTTTAAGCGCTACTTTTGTTGGTTCATATAAATCAAAATCTAAAAACAATAATGAAACAACTAAATGTTGATTTGATTTAATAAAATCAGGTATAGTGAGGGAAGCATCTCCTTTTATCAGTTCGATTTTATTGAACTGATTTAAAAATCGGTTATTATTATACTCTTCTATTGAATCTTTAATATAATCGAAAGAGCTTTCTTTACCTGAAAAGCCACCACTATGCAAATGCTGATT
>JAHEYA010000023.1 GCA_023251855.1 Bacteroidota bacterium | reverse complement strand
CACCGAATCTCAAAGCGGTGGATTACCATGGGCGGCAAGCACTTATGTTCAATATCAAAGTCATAATGGTTCTCCCAAAAACATGAGTGTAATATTTGAAGTAATTGATGCATTAACTACCAATTCAAAAAACACAAGCTATTTTTGTCAGAATGGATATGCACCTATTTCACAGGAAACGCATTACAGGTCAGAGGAAGGAGATACTTCTTCCTTGCAACTTTTACCGGGTAGTATCTCAATAAACTATCCTGCACCAAATCAAAGTTTTAATCCCGGAGATGTGATCCCTGTTAACATCAGCTCGTTAAACGGAATAAATAAAATTATGCTTCAATCAATCAATTCAGGCTCTAATTCAAGTGTTTTGGATACTTCTATGTCGAGTGGGATAATAAACTATACCGTGCCTACCAATGCTTTTGGTACTTTAGAATTTATAAGTTTTGGATTTGATGCAAATAATTTAATTGATTATGATACGGTAAAAATAAATATCAATCAAACAGCTGCATTAGATAGTGTTTCAGCTTATAGTGATGTTATTTATGTTCAGCAAAATAAATCTGTTTCGGTTTCTACCACAGCTTATTTTAACAATGGTTATAATTACAATGTAAGCAATCTTCCAACGGTTCAATACCAGATTGCAAATGCCGGTCTTGCAAAATACGATGGTTACAATTTGATAAAAGGCTTGAAAGTAGGTACCACTACATTAACGGTTACTTATCTAAATAAAACAAAAACAATTACTGTTGTTGTAATTCCGCAAGACCTGTCCAGTGTTGATGCCGAAGAGTTAATGACTTCCATAGCTGATAATAAAGCAGGTAAAACCAATTCTTCTGCTTCAGAAATAACAAATGTTAGTGTTTTCCCAAATCCGTTTAGTACCGCTACCACTATCAAATACAAGATTTCTTCAGAAGAGAATGTTTCCGTTAAAGTGTTTGATATTTATGGGCACCTGGTAAGCAACTTGTCGGATGCAAAACAAACTTTAGGGGAGCACAAAATTAATTTTGAAAGCAATAACTTACCTGAAGGAGTTTATATTATGGAGTTAAGAACAGCACATTCAGTTGAAAATAAAAAGCTATTCATTGTAAGGTAAGTTATTATAAAGGCTAGCGTTTGTTCGACTCCGGAGGTTCGCATGTTTTTAGAAATCAAGATACCCTATAAACATGCGACCCCATAGGGGTCGAACATTTTTGTTCCTGTTTTCAGCAAGAAAATATCAACTCCAATACAAAGTTCTTAGTGGGACTTAGTGAACTTAGTGGCTTAGTGGTTAATTTTTTTTAATTTTTTGAACTCCCCTGTAATCAATCTCTGATGCAAATTTCTCTTAAATGATTTGTCCATTACTGTTAAAACCCTTATATTTGTTTACGCTTTGTTCACTTTTTATTCAAATTGAAAATAGATTTTTAATTATATACCAATGAAAAAATCAATACTTATAAAATACCGCGTTTTATCAGCAGCATCTCTTGTTGCTTTTTTAGTTGTTGTTTGCCCATCAGCTCAGGCACAAACCAAGAATAATAATCATTCTGCAAATAAAAAATATGTAAGGATGGATATAGGTCATGGAGCATTACATTGCCCGTTTTTAAGTCCTAAATTAGAAACAGAACTTAAAGCAATAAAAGGCATCGATAATTATTTTATAGATAAAAAAACAAGTTATGCAACCTTCTGCCTGCCTGCAAATACAGATATGACGGTTGAGTCATTAAAAAAAATCGGTATCGATGTTGGTTATCCTGCAGATGATGTGATGGTTATACTTGATAACAAACCAATTAAAACATCAGCAAAACCGGAATAAACGTATCACAGCTCTCCAACTTTCCCTCTGAATTTACAAGAACAATTCTCTAGAAGTTTGCGGTGAAAAGGGGATGCGAGGTTTTTGTACAATTCAGCTATCGTGAATAAAATTGCTATATACATTTTAGTTATACTTTTTCTCTCTCCTTTCATTGGGACTGAAGCCTTTTCACAAACACCAACTGTGAAAAAACAATTCCTCACAAAACCTTTTCAGAACAAAGTTTTTATTAAAGAACAAGGCCAGTTTAGCCGGAATGCAAAAGAATTTAAAGTTCCCTTTGATGAGCTCGTTCTCTATGGAGTAGAGAATTTAGAGTTCAATGCATATTTCACAATTCATGGAATAATATTTCAATTTCCGGAAAGAAAAAAAATAAAAAAAAGAAACTGGAGAAAAGAAAAACAAGAAACCGGAAAAGAAAAAGATGATGACGAAAGAGATGTCGAAACCCAGTGGCATAGCTCTCAAATGCTTTGGTTGAACACGAATCCATTAACCAAGTTGGTTCCCGAACAAAAAGTATCTGAATATTATAACTACGAAGGTTTTGGAAAAAAAAGCAATGTCAATTTTGTTCCTGCATACAAAAAAATAAAATATACCAACCTGTATCCCGGTGTTGATGCTGAATTTGAGCTGTCCGAAGAAGGTGGATTAAAATATAAATTTATTGTTCAGCCAAATGTGGTAATTCCTGAAATTGCATTTAAGTGGAAAGGCGTAAATGCTATTGACATCGATGAAAATGGCAATCTGCAAATCAATAATACATTCGGCTCCAAAGCCATCAATGAACCATTACAACTTTTAGATCATGCACCAACTGCTTTTACATCATCCTCACACACTGCAATACCTGTTAAATACAAGGTAATAAACAACGTTGTTCAGTTTGATTTTTCATCTCAAAAAATTTCTTCTTCCGAGGGTATTGTCATTGACCCATGGATCACAGTTACTAATTTTTCCAGTGTTAATAAGGCATTCGATATTCAGGAAGATTCTTTGGGTAACGTTTTTATTATAGGAAATAATACAAATTGGGAAATTCAAAAATTTAATCCTGCCGGAGTATTGCAATGGACTTACGTATCGTATGCCATCCTGATGGGCGATATCGCAGTTGATAATCCGGGCAATGTATATATCGTTGGTGGATACTCGGGTGGCAAACGTCAAAAGCTGGATACTGCTGGTGTTCAGTTATGGGTGTTTTCGGGTTTAGCTGAAGAATGGCGACTTTCATTCAATTATTCCAAAACAATTCTTTCTGAAGGAGGCTATTTTAATGTCTCTCCAGGGGATAATTTGGCAAAATTAGATATCAATACCGGAGCCATCAGTAATCAAATGGTTTATGGTGCCGAAACAAGAGGACTTGCCACCGACTGTAATGGTGATATCTATTCTCTTCATGTTACCTTTGGTTACTCCGGTGTTGCAGCTTCTAATGTGCTTCGCAAAACCAATTCAAATTTCACTCCTGCAGGATCTGTACTCAGTGGATTTCTTTTGTCAGAAGCACAAGGCGCAGGTACTGCTTATGGTTTGAATCCTGCTTATTCGCCTTCTATTTACCAGGTACTGAATGCGGTGGTTATTAATGGACCGTATGTTTTTATTTATGATGGAGCAACCATTCGCAGAATTAATAAAACGGCTCTTACTGTAATTAACAGCACATCTGTACCCAATGGTGTTGTTACAATGTGTGGTGGAATTGCAGCCGACCTCTGTGGTGATATTTATGCTGGAACTACTAATGGTATTGCAAAATTCGATTCTTCCCTCACCTATATTTCAACCATTACAACTCCTGACGCAGTTTATGATTTGATTCTTGCAAACAATGGTGATATTTTGGCTTGTGGAAAAGGTTTTGTTGGAAGTTTTAGTACTGGTTGTGTTGCCCCTCCGGCACTTACTGCAACTGCCACATCAACTCCTGCCAATTGTGGATTTGGGGGGACTGCTACTGCTGTTGCTATTGGCGGCTCTCCACCATATAGCTATAGCTGGATGCCCGGTGGACAAACAACTGCAGTAGATACCGGGTTAACCCAAGGAATATACACATGTACAGTTAGTGATCCTTTTTGTCATTCATACATTGTAACTGTAGCGGTCAATCAGATTCCAACATTGATAGCTAACACTGCATTAGGTGGTTATCTCTGCCCCGGTATGTGCGATACCATTGGTGGAGCTCCATCTGCAAGTGGTGGCGTACCACCTTATACTTATCTATGGTCACCGGCAACAGGGCTCAATAGCACTACTGTTGCCAATCCTATCGCTTGTCCTCTGATGAGTACCAGCTATACCCTAGTGGTTACTGATTCAACTGGTTGCACTGCGTCTGATAGTGATGCAACGGTTACTGTTTATCCTTCTCCAACAGCTAATTTTAGTTTGGCTGATGTATGTTTGCACCAACCAGTGAGTTTTTATGATTCAACAACTTTTGTATGGGGGGTAGATACTGTTTTAAACTGGTCTTGGAATTATGGTGATGGAACAGCACTGGGAACACTCAATAATCCAAGTCACATCTATTTAAATACAGGAACTAACAGCGTAACCTTAATAACTACAAGCAATAATGGCTGTAAAGATACTGTTGTAAAAACGGTTGTTATTCATCCATTGCCTTCCGCTCAATTCAGTCGTACAAATGTGTGTGATGGAACAAGTATCCAGTTTAATGACCTCTCAACAATTTCAAGTCCGGATGCCATACAAACATGGAACTGGAGTTTTGGAGATAACAACACCGGAACTATTCCCAGCCCATCTCATTTGTATGCTACAAATGGTTCTTATTCTGTTATGCTGATAACAGTTTCTAATTTTGGTTGCAGGGATTCAGTAATTAAAATAAGTGTGGTCAACCCAAACCCCGTGGTTAAATTTGCAGCGCCTGATACTGTTGGTTGTGAACCATTATGCGTGACTTTTCAAAATACATCAACCATTGCAACGGGTAATAACACTCATTTTGTTTGGAATCTGGGGGACGGCAGCCCATTAAATAATTTACCAATTGATCTACTCCATTGTTATAAAAACGATTCGTTATTCGCGCCAATTCGTTATTCGTTGACCTTAACTGTTACTTCTGATAGTGGATGTGTTAGCACAAAAATTAAAAATAATTACATTACTGTGTATCCTAATCCCAATGCGGTTTTTAGCGTTCTTCCGAGTACAGCAACAGTTACTGATCCTGTTGTCTCATTCACCAATTTATCAACAGGAGCAACGGGTTGGAGCTGGAACCTTGGCGATAATACGCTGCTTGCGATAGAACATCCTGCGGATCATACATACCCTGATACCGGAACTTACCTTGTAACGCTGATCACATCCACTCAATACAATTGTTTCGATACGGCACAACAAACCATTATCATTGAACCTGATTTTATGTTTTATATTCCTAATGCCTTTACCCCTGATGGAGATGGCACAAACGATTCATTTACCGGCAAAGGAGTTTTTATAAAGGAATTTGAAATGACTATTTATGACCGTTGGGGAAATAATATTTATTATACGGATGATATTAAAAAACCTTGGGATGGCAGAGCTAACAAGGGTCCCGAAATTGCACAGCGGGATGTTTATGTTTTTGTTGTAAAAGTTATCGATTTTAAATTACGAAAACATGATTACAGAGGTATTGTAACTTTGGTGAGATAGCAAAAAGGCAGATAAGTCAGCAGGCGGGAGATTTTTGCCAACTTTTTATTTGCCAACTTTTTCTTCCTTGCCAACTGCCAACAGATTAATTGCCAACTGAAAAATTGCCAACTGATTAATGCAACCTTTTGCCCTATTTATCCTACTTTTTTTAGTAATGAACATGTTTAATTTTTTGGTTTAAAAATAAAAAAAGAATGCACCACTTGCGCCTTCCACTAATGTTGCTTAACATTCTCCTTTCCTTTGCAGGGACTGAGGGTTTTGCTCAGGCACAAACTGCTCGTAAACAACTTCTGATAAATCCATTTCAAAATAAAGTTTTTATTAAAGAACAAGGTCAATTCAGCCGTACTGCAGGAGAATCAAAAACTACTCTTCCCGAACCTGTTCTTTATGGGCTTGAAAATGCTGAATTTAATGCCTATTTCACACAACACGGTATTATTTTTCAATTTCCGGAACGAAGAAATATGACTGAAAAAGAACGGGAAAAAGAAAGGGAAAAGGAAGGTAAAAAAGAGAATGAAGAATCCGAAGAGTCTGAAGGAAAAACGGTAGAAACTACCTGGCACAATGCCCAAATGTTATGGTTGAATGCTAATCCAACCGCAGAAATTGTTGCTCAGGAAAAAGTTTCAGAGTACTACAACTATGGTGGTTATGGCGATGATACTTCCATAAATTTTGTACCTGCATTTAAAAAATTAAAATACATTAATCTCTATCCTGGTGTGGATGTGGAGTTTGAGCTGTCAGATGTAGGCGGAATAAAATACAAATTCATTGTTCAACCGAATGTTGAAATTCCAACAATAGCGTTTCAATGGAATGGCATAAATACCCTTAGTACCGATGAAAACGGGGATTTACAGATCAAAAGTAAATTTGGTTTAAAAGCTACAAACCCAACATGGCAGCTAATTGATCATTCTCCTAATGCGTATACTTTATTATCTCATACCAATATTCCCGTAAAATATAGTGTTACAGGAACAACTGTAAAATTTCAGTTCTCTTCCCCAAAAATTTCTTCTGCCGAAGGTATCGTCATTGACCCATGGATTACTAATCCTAACTTCCCGGGACTAAACAAAGCATATGATATTCAGGAAGATTCTCTTGGTAATGTAGTGGTACATGGCAACTATTCTCAATCCTCTAACTCAAATTCTTATCATGTGCAAAAGTACTCACCAGCAGGTGCGCTGCTTTGGACCTATATTACTTACTCAGTATTTTTAGGGGATATCGCAGTTGATAATCCCGGAAATGTTTATCTCATTGGAGGTTATTGTACCGGAAAACGTCAAAAACTTAATCCTGGAGGTGTCCAACAATGGTCACTTTCCGGCTTATGTGAAGAATGGCGTTTGGCATTTAATTATTCGAAAACAACTCTTGCTGTATGTGGTTATTTTGTGAACCCCGGTGGAAATAATCTCGCAAAACTTGATCTGGCAACCGGTGCCATTAGTAACCAGATAGCATATAATGAAGAAACAAGATCTATTTCCACCGACTGTAATGGAGATATGTATTCACTTCATCTGCCATCGAGCAATCTTCGTAAAACTAATGCAAATTTTACTCCGGCAGGTGTAGTTCCCAGCGGACTTTCACTGATATACTCCGGTACCGGATATGCTTATAATCCTGATTATTCACCTTCCATTTTTCAAGGCTTTAATGGAAATATTATTCAGGGTCCTTACGTGTATATCTATGATGGCACTAAGCTAAGAAGGTTCTATAAAGCCAATCTTACTTTTGTAAATGAGGTGATAGTACCTAATGGTGTTAATTATCACTGTAGCGGATTGGCTGCCGACCCATGCGGAAATATTTATGCCGGTACTACCAACAGTATTGTTGTTTATGACTCAGCTCTTACCTACTTGTCAACCATTTCTACAACAGGTGCTGTATATGATGTTTTGCTTTCGTCAACAGGAAATATTCTTGCTTGCGGTGTTGGTTTTGTAGGAAATTTCAGCACAAACTGTATTACTCCTGCTGCATTAACTGCCACAGCAACCGTAAATTATAACTGTACTCCCGGTAGTGCTACTATAGTCCCAACAGGTGGAGTATTGCCATATAGCTATAACTGGCAACCCGGCGGACAAACCACTGCAACGGCTACTAACCTTACAGCCGGAACATATACATACACAGTAAGTGATCCTTTTTGTCACAATTTTTCCGGAACTGTTGTTATTAATCAAAGCCCTGTTGCCCGTTTTGGAAGAACGAGTGTATGTAACAGCACCGCTACTCAATTCACCGATAGTTCAACAACTTCTGCCGGAACCATTGCCTCGCACACATGGAATTTTGGTGATGGAAGTCCTGTAAATACTAATCCCAGCCCATCTTACACTTATCCCAATGCAGGAAATTATACAGCTACCTTAATTGTAAATAATAATTTCGGTTGTGCCGATACTATTTCAAAACCGGTTAAGGTTTTTTATAATCCGATTTCTAGTTTCACTCACACCAATGTATGTTTGAGAGATAGTATGCATTTTGTAAACACATCCACAGTTGATCCTTCAACCACCATTTTAAGCTATTTATGGGTGTTTGGTGATGGTAGCGCTACCAGTAATTTGAAAAATCCTGCTCATTATTATTCCACTCATGGTGTTTATACGGTTACTTTGGTAACAACCACTGTTGATGGCTGTTCTGATGCATCAATTGATTCAGTAAAAACATTCGATCCTCCGCAATCCTTATTTACATTCAGTAATACCTGTTTGCTCAACTCAGCACTATTTACCAACACCACTGTTGCGCCTACTATGGGTGCTACTGCCAACTGGTCGTGGGATTTTGGTGACGGTTCTCCTTTGAATACAAGCGTTTTAAGTCCACAGCATTTATATCCTCTTCCGGGAAATTATCAGGTTACTTTGATTACTCATTCAACAAATCTTGGTTGTCCGGATACGCTACAAAGCTCAATTACTGTGTATCCCATGCCTGTTTCTAAATTTAGTTTTGCTAATGTTTGTTTGCACGATCCTATGCATTTTAATGACTCATCAACTGTTGCAACAGGTACCATTGCAAGCGTGGCTTGGGATTTTGGCGATGGAACATTATTTTCTACACTTCAAAATCCGAATCATATTTATACAAATCCCGGAACAGACAATGTTTCTTTAATTGTTACTACCGATCATGGTTGTAAGGATACCATCACAAAAACGGTGGTGGTGCATCCATTGCCAATCGCTCAATTCAGCAGTGTAAATGAATGTGATGGAACAGCTATTCAATTTACCGATCATTCAAGCATCTTATCAACTGACACAATAAATTCCAATACATGGAACTTTGGCGATAATAATAGTGCAACCAATCAAAATCCATCACACCTGTACGCAACAGCGGGTTCGTATACCGTTAAGTTATTAATCGTTTCTAATTTTGGTTGTCGGGATTCTATTTCTAAAATTAGTATTGTTAATCCAAATCCCGTTGTTGGTTTTACAGCGCCTGACACTGTTGGTTGCGAACCGTTATGTGTAAATTTTTCAGAAACATCAACCATATTAACAGGCAGCAATACGCATTGGTTGTGGAATATTGGCGATGGTAGTCCTACAAGTAATTTGCAAAATTTGATTCATTGTTATATCAACGATTCTATTTTTTCTCCAAATTTTTTCAACGTAACATTAACAGTAATTTCAGATAGCGGATGTATAAGCACAAAAACTAAAAATAATTACATCACGGTGTATCCCAATCCCATCGCTGGTTTTAAAGTTCAACCAGAATCAACAACTATTACGGATCCTGTAATTTCGTTTACTAACCAATCTGTTGGAGCTGATTTTTGGAAATGGAATTTTGGTGATACAACAACATCTTCTTTACAGCATCCCGCTAATTATACCTATCAGGATACAGGTGCTTATGTAATACGATTGATAGCGTCAACTCAGTATTACTGCGCTGATACAGCTTATAAAACGGTAATTATTGAACCTGATTTTTTATTTTATATTCCAAACGCCTTCACACCTGATGGTGATGGTATAAACGATACCTTTACAGGCAAAGGAATCTTTTTAAAAGATTTTGAAATGATGATCTATGATCGTTGGGGTAACTTGATTTTTTATTCTGACGACATCACCAAACCTTGGGATGGTCATGCAAATCATGGAGCAGAAATGGCTCAACGTGATGCTTATGTTTATAAGATCAATGTAACAGATTATACCAGAAAAAAGCATAATTATAAGGGTATTGTAACATTGGTGAGATAAAAAATAAATGAAAAAATTAATATTCATAGTATTATTATTCTTTACGCCTCTTATTCCACTTGTGCTGGAAAGCTTTAGTGGAAGGGTATGGAGAGGGGCTGGAGTTTGTTTTGCACAAAACACACTTACGTTTTCTTATACAGGAGCTGTCCAAACATTTACTGTTCCCGGCTGTGTAGATACTATTCATGTTAAAGCCTGGGGTGCCGGTGGTAGTGGTGGCGGTGCTGATAGTTATGGTGGTGCAGTTGGTGGTGCCGGAGGTTATATAATAAGCGATATTCCGGTTACAGCAGGGCAAGTTCTTTCGGTTATTGTTGGCGGAGGCGCAGGGCCCGGAGTTGGTTGTGTTGCTTGTTCCGGTGGTGGCCCAGCGGGTTGGGGTGGCGGATTGGTTGGTGGTGGAAGTGGTGGCAATGCTGGCTGTTCGCCTTGTTCAGGCGGTGGCGGTGGCGGTGGTGGTGGTTCCGCTATTTACAATGGTGCAACAGCTTTGATAGTTGCAGGTGGTGGTGGTGGTGGAAGTGGTGGTGGCCAGTTTAGCAGTGGTGGCGCAGGTGGCGCAGCAGGTCAAAACGGAAATGGTTCTTCCAATTGCTCTACTCCGGGTTTGGTTGGTGGAAGTTCTACCGGAAATGGAAATAATGGAATAGCCAAAGGTGGCGGTGATGGTGCTGGTGGTGGTGCCGGTGGCGGTGGATATAACGGTGGAAGTGGCGGTAGTCCGCCTCCCGGTTGTGATTGCGGTGGATGCGGTGGTGGCGGTGGTGCCAGTTATTCTTCAGGAACTAACACAACTATTACTTATGGAAGTGGACAAACTGCCGGCAACAATACCGATCCTGTGCTTCCTCCGGGAGCTGCTGTGGGTGGCGGAACTTCTACAAGTGGCGGAAATGGTTTCATTCAATTAATATTTAATGGTGCACCATACGTTGCTTTTGGAGGTACTAAAGTTTGCAATGGCGATCCAACCCAATTTACCGATAGTACTGTTAATTCATCCGGTGTAATTGTTAACAGAATCTGGGATTTTGGTGACGGAACCCCTGTAAATACTACTCAAAACCCTAGTCATACCTATGCTAATCCCGGAACATATACTGTTACTTTATTTGAAAACAATAGTGTAGGTTGTTCTGATACACTCTCAAAAACGATTCAGGTTTATTATAACCCAACTGCCGGTTTCACCCATACTGATGTGTGTTTGAGGGATAGTATGTATTTTATTAATACTACAACTATTGACCCATCCACTTCAATTGCTACCTATTTATGGTCGTTTGGTGATGGCAGTGCTACCAGCAATCTGAAAAATCCAGCTCATTATTATGCCACCAGTGGAACATACACTGTTACATTAGTTACTACAAGTATTGATGGATGTTCAGATGTAGCCATTGTACCTGTAAAAACTTTTGATCCGCCCACCACAGCATTCAGTGTGAGCAACACCTGTTTAGCAAATCCTGCTGTATTCTTAAACACCACTCTTCCGCCTACTATGGGAACTACGGCTAACTGGTCCTGGAATTTTGGTGATGGCGCACCTTTAAATACAACTGATCATGATCCTCAACATTTGTATTCCACCCCGGGAAATTATCAGGTTACTTTAGTTACTCATTCCTCTAATTTGGGTTGCCCTGATACTTTACAAGACTCTGTAACAGTGCACCCTATGCCGGTTTCCGATTTTTCTTCTGCCGATGTTTGTTTACATAACCCAATGAATTTTGTCGACTCATCACAAGTTCCCAGCGGTACTATTACCAGTATAGCCTGGGATTTTGGCGATGGCACTCTTTTTTCTACAATTCCCAATGCAAGTCATATTTATACAAATCCGGGTTCGTATAATGTTTCATTTATTATTACTTCCAACAATGGTTGTAAAGATACTTCAACACAAAATGTGGTGGTACACCCTTTACCTGTTGCGCAGTTTAGTGCGGTAAATGTATGTGATGGAACCAATGTTCAATTTCATGACCACTCAACAATTGCTCCTCCTGACATTATGCAAGTATGGGGATGGAGCTATGGAGATGGCGGTGTGGCAACTATTCCAAGCCCCTCTCATTTATATGCTGCACCGGGTACGTATACAATACAACTATTAACTGTTTCCAGTTTCGGCTGTCATGACTCTATAAGTAAAGCTATCGTTGTAAATCCCAACCCCAATGTGAATTTTAATGGAACTAACTTAGTTGGCTGTGAACCATTATGTGTAAATTTTGTTGATTCTTCATCCATCTTATCCGGTGGTAATAATGCTCAATGGAACTGGAATGTGGGTGATGGCAGCCCTCCAAATAGTTCAACTATTTTTGATCATTGTTATGTAAATGATTCTCTGTATTTAGCAAATTCCTACGCTATAACTTTAACAGTTACTTCTGATAGCGGGTGCGCTACTACTAAAGTTAAAAATAATTATGTAACGGTGTATCCCAATCCGAAAGCAAATTTCGGGGTTCAACCAACAGTAACACCCATCACCGACCCCGTAATTGCCTACGCTGACCTGTGTTCCGGAACAACAATTTGGAATTGGAATTTTGGTGATAGTGCAACAACAACTTTACAACAACCCACACCTCATACTTATAAGGATACCGGCACTTTCGTGATAACGCTAATCGCTTCTACTCAATATAATTGCAGAGATACCGCGTATAAAACAGTGACCATAGAACCTGACTTTTTCTTTTTTATACCAAATTCGTTTACCCCTGATGGAGATGGATTAAACGATACTT
>JAHEYA010000262.1 GCA_023251855.1 Bacteroidota bacterium | reverse complement strand
CTTTCTCTTTATATTGAGCTTTTTTCAGCTTCTCGCATTTGCCCAAAAACCAATCCTTGATTCTCTTCAACAAGTGGTAAAAATCACCAAATATGATACCACCAGAATTGATGCCCTATTAAAAATTGGCTTACAGTATATAAACACTAATTCTGATTCTTCCATTTATTTTAGTACATTGGCAAAACATGTAGCCGAACAAATAAAAGATGAACTAAGAATAGGAGAAGCCATAAAGCAAATTGGTCAGAACTATCTTATGCTAAGGAATTACCTCAGTGCCTTAAGCGATTTCTATGAATCATTGACCATATCAGAGAAGTATACCCGTAATAAAGAAATAACCATTCGAAATAAAGCAAACAGATTAAAATCATCTAGTCTCGGCAAAATCGGAGTGGTCTATTTGAATCAAAGTGACTATCCTAAAGCGTTGAGCTATTATTTCAAAGCATTGAAAGTAGATGAAGAACTCGGAAATAAATTTGGAGTGGCGAAACATTTAGACAACATTGGGATGGTTTATCATTATCAAGGCGACTACCCCAAGGCATTCTTCTATGAATTCAAAGCACTTAAAATAGCTGAAGAGTTGGGGTTGAAAAATAATATTGCTCTCTGGCTCTCCAACATTGGAAGTCTTTATGCTGACCAAGCCGATTTATTTCGAAAATGCGGGGACACAGCCCAGGCAAATCGTTGTTATCCTAAAGCGCTTGACTTTTATTTTAGGGCATTGAAAATGGCAGAAGAATCGGGAGATAGAAATGTAATTGCAATTCGTCTTGGTAACATAGGGAGTATCTATGATAGCCAAACAGATTATCGCAAAGCGTTGGAGTATTATTTCAAAGCATTGAGCATTGCGAAAAAATTGAAAAAAACAACAACAATTGCCATTAACCTTGAAAACATTGGTGAGTTATATTTAAAAAAATCAGAAATTAAATTGGCTGAGAATTATTTGCAAAGATCACTGTTACTAGCAGATAGCATAGGCTATTTTGAATTAACGAAAGAAATCTACCAAAACCTCAGTGAGTTATATTCAAAAACAGGTAAATACCAACTTGCTTTAACTTATTACAAAAAATACATCCAGGCAAAAGACAGTATTTATAATGAGGAAAACACAAAAAAAACAGTCCGTGCCGAAATGAATTTTGACTTTGAAAAAAAGCTAGCAGTAGCAACAGCAGAGCAGGGAAAGAAAAATGCTATTGAAGCGAAGGAAAAACAAAAACAAAAAGTTATTATTTATGCGGTAAGTACAAGTTTGTTTTTGGTTTTACTGCTCGCCCTTTTTATTTTCAGAGGATATAAACAAAAGCAAAAATCAAATTTTATTATTACACAACAAAAAGAATTAGTTGAACAAAAAAATAAAGAGATCACAGATAGTATAAAGTACGCAAAACATATACAAACAGCGCTTCTTACAAGTAATGACTACATAAAAAATAATTTACCGGCTGAACATTTTATTTTATATAAACCTAAAGATATTGTAAGTGGTGATTTTTATTGGGCTCACAGTGTACCATTTTTGCCCGGCTGGGATCTGGGAACAAATAAAGTGCGATTACCTATTGATGGAAAAAGAACAAATACATTCTATATGGTTACTGCCGATTGTACAGGACATGGGGTACCCGGTGCTTTTATGAGTATGTTGAATATATCTTATCTTAATGAAAATATTGTAGAGCGCGGTATACGCCTTCCTCACGATATTTTAAATGCACAGCGCAAAGAAATTATACAGGTACTAAACCAGGAAGGAAGGGTTGAAGAGTCGAAAGATGGTATGGATTGTAATATATGTGTTTACGATTTCGATAAAATGCTTTTACATTTTTCTGCAGCAAATATCCCTTTATGGCTTGTACGAGATGCGGAGCTTACTGAATACAAAGCGGATAAAATGCCTGTTGGCAAATACAATGAAAAACTAGAACCTTTTACTTTAAAAACGATAGCTTTGCAAAAAGGAGATTCCATCTACACTTCAACAGATGGATTTGCAGATCAATTTGGACTAAATGGAAAGAAATTAATGAAAAAAGTATTCAAAGAAGAACTACTTAAAATTCACCAACGGCCGATGGCTGAACAAAAACGAAGTCTTGACCAATTCTTTAAAAATTGGAAAGGTAGCGCTGAACAGGTTGATGACATATGTTTAATAGGTATTAAAATATAAGTAGCAAAACCGATTGAATTGAAGTGTTGATGGCCCGGATTCTTATAAAGTACAAGATAATCTAAATTGTATGAGAATTATTTTCAAATTACTTTTTATCCTATTTATCAGCGTTTCCTCTTCATACTCCCAAAATAAAATCATTGACTCTCTTATCACTCTGCTCAAAAAAAACAAATCTGATACCAGTAAAATAATAAATCTAAATAAATTAGCCTGGGAATATAAAAACTTTGGAAGCTATGATTCTGCCATTCAAGCCGCGAATACAGCTTTACACCTTGCTGAAAAATTAAATCTAAAAAAAGAAATTGCTTCTTCGTATAACAACATTCGAAGTGTTCTGTATAATAGGGGTAACTATCCTCAAGCATTAGAATACGGACTTAAAGCATTAAAAATCAGTGAAGATTTGAAGGACAAAGATGGAATGACAAAATCCTTAGGAAACATTGGAATGATATATTTTAATAAGGGTAATTATCCCAAAGCGATGGAATACTATCTTAAGTCTTTAAGAATTGCGGAAGAACAAGGAAATAAAATTGCAATTGTAAACAACCTTGGCAATATCGGACTCTTTTATAAAGAAATCGGTGATTATGTTAAGTCACTTGATTTCAATTTAAGAACATTAAAATTAGCTGAAGAACTTGGAAATAAAAGCTTGCAAGCAAAAACACTAAACAATATAGGAGATGTCTATTTAGCTCAATCCGACTATTCAAAATCTCTGGAATACTATTTTAAAGGTTTGAAGATGTCAGAAGAAATCGGTGTGAAAAGAGGAATTGCAATCGTTCTTAATAATATTGGTGAAGTTTATCTGGAGGAGGGAAGTTATCCTAAAGCATTAGATTATTTTTTAAGGGCCTTAAAACTACATGAAGAATTAGGCAACAAAAGTTTAATTGCAAAATGTTTAGGCAGCATTGGATCTCTTTATATCAAGTCAGGAAATTTTAGTAAAGCTGATGAGTATTTAAAAAAAGCAGTAGCAATTGATGAAAATATTGGCGAACTAAATGATTTAAGACAATTTGATGAGATGCTTTCTAAAATTTATGATACAACCGGACTTCAGGCTGAAAACCGTGGACAATATGAAATTGCAGCAAAGAATTTGAACCTTTCAATGTACTACCTAAAAAAAGCTACCAACTTAAAAGATACCCTTTTTAGCCAGGAAAATAAAAAACAACTTGTACGTAATGAAATGAATTACGAATTTGATAAAAAAGAAGCTGCCACAAAAGCTATTCATGACAAACAACTTGCTGTTGCTGATACTGAAAATAAAAAACAAAAAATCATAATTTGGGTTATCATTGTTGGATTAATATTAATAATTATGCTTTCTTTTTTTATGTTTAATCGTTGGCGAATTACAAAAAATCAAAAAAATATTATCGAGGACCAAAAAGAAAAGATCATTGACAGTATTACCTACGCTCAACGAATACAGCAAAGTATATTAATGGATGAGTCGGAAATACAATTCTTTTTACCTGATAGTTTTATTTTTTATCAACCAAAAGACATTGTTAGCGGTGATTTTTACTGGTTTAGTAGCCCCTCCCCATCCCTCTCCAAAGGGGAGGGAGCAGCCCCCACACAAGCTATGTGGCAAGGCGATGGTGCGGTTGTAAACTCTCCCCCTTTGGGGGAGTCGGAGGGGGCTTCTATTATCATAGCAGCTATTGACTGCACAGGACACGGGGTACCGGGTGCTTTTATGAGTATGATCGGAAATACGTTGCTCAACCAAATCGTTAACGAAAAAAAGGTTACGATTCCATCTGAAATTTTAAGACTGTTGAATATAGGAGTTTACAAAGCATTGCATCAGGAAAAAAATGATGCTTTATCACGCGATGGTATGGATATTTCTTTATGTTGTATAGATTACAAAAATAAAATACTGCAATTTGCTGGAGCGCAAAATCCATTATATGTTATTTCAGATAATGAATTAACTGTCATTAAAGGGAACAAACAGGGAATAGGAGGTGGGGGTAGTATTTCTAAAATTATTGATCCTAACAATATTACATTTACAAATCATGCTATTCCTATTAAGAAAAATATGAGTATCTATCTTTTTTCAGATGGATATATGGATCAATTCGGATTGCCGCCAAAAACTTCTGAAGTTGCTCAAGCTTATACTGAGAGTAGAGAAAAACAAAGGATAAAATTCGGGATGCAAAAATTTCAGGAGATTTTACTTAATGATCAACATCTAAATATGCAGCAGCAAAAAGAACTTATTGTTTCTGCTCACAATGATTGGAAAGGGGAAACACAACAGCTAGATGATATTTTAGTAATTGGAGTACGACTATGATCCCAACAATAATCAAAACATCCGATGGTTCACACTCCTTGCATATTAAAAAACTCAATGAACATTATCACACCATTCATGGAGCAATTCAAGAAAGTAATCATGTTTTTATAAATGCTGGTTTTAAGAAAATTATTCAAGAGAATAGTGAATCGTTTGAA
>JAHEYA010000261.1 GCA_023251855.1 Bacteroidota bacterium | reverse complement strand
TTATTTTAAATTAGTTAAAATAATTTATATATTTGTCGTAAATATCGAACCAAATGAATTCATTTACAGAAGAAAATTATCTAAAAGCGATCTATACACTTATTGAGTTAAATCGCGATGCAGTAACTACAAATGCGATTGCAGAAAAGATGTGTACCACAGCGGCTTCTGTGACAGATATGCTTAAGAAACTTTCGGACAAAAAACTAATTAATTATCAGAAGTATCAAGGGGTAACACTAAATGCCAAAGGTGAAAAAGTGGCACTCGCTATTGTCAGAAAACACCGTTTATGGGAAATGTTTTTAGTAGAGAAGCTGGATTTTAAATGGGATGAAGTTCATGACATTGCAGAGCAGCTGGAGCATATCAATTCAGATAAACTGATCGAACAGATCGATAAATTTTTACATCATCCAAAGGTGGATCCTCATGGTGACCCGATTCCAGATGCCAAAGGGAAATTTCAAATTCAAAAATCAGTAGAGCTTTCAAAATTCAAAAAAAATGAAGTGTGTATCATTACAGGTGTTGCAAATCATTCTTCCAAATTTTTGCAATACCTTGATAAATCGGGGATCACACTCGGAAATGAAATAAGAATAAAAGAATTGATTGAATTTGACCGTTCACTTCAAATAAACATTAACAAACGCAAAACCATTTTTATAAGTAATGATGTTGCAAAAAATATTTTGGCAATCGCTAAACCGAAATGAGCAGTTTAAGGAATGTTCAAGACATGCTAAAAATAAAATAATATTTTCATCACAGAAACAATGAAAACACTACAAGGAAAATCTCTTGAAGAAGTAAATGCAAGTATTGATACCACTGTTAAAGCAGGTTTCTGGAAAAAGCTTTTTGCATTTATTGGTCCGGCTTACCTGGTAAGTGTTGGATATATGGATCCTGGAAATTGGGCAACTGATATTGCCGGAGGAAGCCAATTTGGTTACCAATTACTTTGGGTTTTAGTAATGAGTAATTTAATGGCGCTGTTGCTGCAAAGTTTGAGTGCTCGTTTAGGGCTGGTCCGGGGACTTGACTTGGCGCAAGCCTCAAGAGCAACCTATCCACCGATCGTAAATTTTTGCAATTGGATATTAGCTGAGATCGCAATTGCTGCTTGTGATCTGGCCGAAGTGGTTGGAATGGCAATTGGTTTACAGTTATTATTTCATATCCCGTTATTGGCCGGAATTTCTATCACTATTCTGGATACCTTGCTACTATTGGTATTACAACGTTATGGGATCAGGAAGATGGAAGCATTTATTTTGGTGCTGATCGCTACTATTGGCATTGCTTTTATAACAGAGCTAATTTTTGCACGACCTGAAGGAACCGAATTATTAAAAGGTTTTGTGCCCTCAACACTCAACAATAATGCGTTATACATAGCTATTGGAATTATTGGGGCAACAGTGATGCCTCATAATTTGTATTTACATTCATCGTTGGTTCAAACCCGTAAAATTGATCGTACACCCAAGGGAATTAAAGAGGCAATTAAATTTAATTTTATTGACACAGTTGTTGCACTGAACCTGGCTTTATTTGTTAATGCTGCTATATTGATACTTGCAGCTGCTGCATTTTTCAGTATAGGCAGAACAGATGTATCTGAAATACAGGATGCACATAAATTGTTGAATGATTTATTAGGAAGTAAGTTTGCCCCCATTCTTTTTGCAATTGCATTAATTGCAGCCGGACAAAGTTCAACACTTACCGGAACATTATCCGGACAAATAGTAATGGAAGGTTATTTGAACCTGCGGATTCAGCCATGGCTCAGAAGGTTGATAACACGCCTGATCGCAATCATCCCAACATTGATAACTATTCTTATTTTTGGTGAGGATGCAACAGGTCAGTTGTTGATCCTGAGTCAGGTGATATTAAGCTTACAACTTGGTTTTGCGGTGATACCGCTTATCCATTTGACCAGTGATAAAAAAATGATGGGAGAGTTTGTAAATAAAACAGGATTGAAGATATGTGCCTGGATAGTGGCTTCTATAATAGTGAGCCTCAACGTTAAATTAGTTGTGGACACAATAAGAGGCTGGATAGGTGCTTCGGAAAATCCAATTATTTTTTATTTTACATTAGTACCAGTGGTAATTGGTGCGGGCATATTACTTATTTATATAACATTTATTCCATTCGTTAAAAAAATGAGAGAGAACAAAACACAAGTTCCTGATGGAGAAGCGGAGCAATTAAAACGCACTTCTGTAATTACCTATCACCGAATTGCGGTAACAGTGGATTTCAGTTCAAGTGATAATAAAGCAATTAGCAATGCAATTGCCCAAGGTGGAAAAACAGCAGAATATATTTTAATCCATATTGTTGAAACGGCTGGTGCACGTATGATGGATAATGAAATTGATGATCTTGAAACGGTTTCAGATAAACACAATTTAAAAAAATATAAAAATGAATTGATCTCCAAAGGATTTGCTGTTCAAACAAAACTTGGTTTTGGAAATCCTAAAAAAAGCATTCCGGAAATTGTAAATAATAGTGATTGCGATCTGTTGGTAATGGGAGCGCATGGACATAGGGGATTAAAAGATATTCTTTTCGGGACTATATTAGATGCGGTAAGACATAATGTGAAAGTGCCGGTGTTGATAGTGAAATGATTGCTTTTAGTATCTTTACCGCCTGATGAGCACAGAAAATTCCATTAATATAAGAAACAAAAAAGCATCTTTTGAATATTCTTTCATTGATAAGTATGTTGCAGGATTACAATTGACCGGAACAGAAATAAAATCGATACGTGAAGGAAAGTCCACTATTAATGATGCTTTCTGTGTATTTATAAATGATGAGTTGTTTATCCGCAATATGCACATTGCTCATTATTTTAATGGAACCTATAATAATGTAGAAGAAAAACGTGACCGCAAATTATTATTAAATAAACCAGAATTAAATAAACTGGGAAGTAAATTAAAAAATCAGGGTTTAACAATAATTCCTATTCGTTTATTTATCAATGAAAAAGAGTATGCTAAGTTGGAAATAGCTTTGGCTAAAGGAAAAAAGCTGTACGATAAACGTGATGATATCAAGAAAAAAGATATTGAACAGGAAGCGAGCAGAAGGTTGAAGTAAAAGTTAAAAGGAAAAAAGGCAGTTGGCAGTAGGCAGTAGGCAGTAGGCAGTAGGCAGTAGGCAGTAGGTAGTTGGTAGTAGGCAGTAGGTAGTAGGTAGTAGGCAATGTGCAATAAGAAAAAGGAAAAAAGTTAAAAGTTAAAAGTTAGAAAGTTCAAAGTCAAAAGAAAAAGAAAAATTTTCGACTTATTTATATCCTTTTACAAGATTCTCAAGGGCATGTTGAGTTGCCGAATTTACGTTTACCAAAGGCAAACGCACAGTAGCGTTACAAATATTCAACAATTCTAATACGGCTTTTATACCACCGGGATTACCATCTGCAAATAATTGTTCGATAATATCAGTGAGTTTATAATGAAGTTTTTGAG
The DNA here is from genome assembly GCA_023251855.1 of Bacteroidota bacterium. Lineage (GTDB taxonomy): Bacteria > Bacteroidota > Bacteroidia > 2-12-FULL-35-15 > 2-12-FULL-35-15 > 2-12-FULL-35-15. The sequence goes on along the minus strand of JAHEYA010000261.1, from coordinate 1,210 downwards.
CAGCCTTTACCTTCCCTGCTAGGATCTGGCGGGTCATTTCTGAAAAATCTTTTGGAAATGCATTTGCAACAACTGAGATCACTCCAGCTGCACCGCAGGCAACCATTGGTAATGTAAGCATATCATCTCCGGAAATAACTAAAAAATCAGCAGGTTTGTGTTTGATGATTTTCATGCATTGTTCCAAATTACCAGAAGCTTCTTTAATAGCAATAATGTTTTTAAACTCTTTTGCCAATTTTAAAGTGGTTTCAGCTGTAATGTTGGAGTTGGTACGCCCTGGAACATTATACAAAATTATTGGAAGCGAACTAACTTTTGCAATTGCTTTGTAATGCTCATAAATGCCTTTCTGAGAGGGTTTGTTGTAGTAGGGGGATACCGATAGAATCGCATCAATATTTTTAAAGTCAGATTTTATTTTAAGGCTGTTTATTATCTCTTGTGTATTGTTACCGCCCAAACCAAGCACAAGCGGTACACGTTTATTGGTGCTTTTAATTACCTGAGCCACAATTAATTTTTTTTCATCTTTTGATAAAGTTACAGATTCACCTGTGGTACCAAGCACAACAAGGTATTCAACACCACCACCGATGAGATGATTTACCAGTTTGTCGAGTGATCTATAATCAACGGAATTGTCTTTATTGAAAGGAGTGATAATTGCAACACCTGTACCTTTAAATTTTGTATTCATATTGAACTATTGTTTTAATTGTTGAAGACTAAAGATAATTAAAATTTCAATCACTTGTTATAAAGCGAGATCAACTGTTTGCTGATGCTTTCGGGATGAAATTTTTGTGAATAGTTAAATCCTTTTTCTGAAATTTCCTTACGAACAGTTTCCGAATTTAATAACCAGTTTATTTTTTCAGCAAGTTCATTTTCATTGTTAGGATCGATGTAAACAGAGGCAGGACCCCCGGCTTCAGGAAAGCAACCTCCTTTTGTTGTAATAACAGGTGTTTTACTGGTCAATGCTTCAATGATAGGAATACCAAAACCTTCAAAAATAGAAGGAAAAATAAAAATTTTAGCTAACTTGTAAATTACCGGTAGTTCAGTATTATTGGTGTCTTCAAGAAACAATACACGATTCTCTAAATTATTTTTGTGAATAAATTCGATTACGGTATTGAAATAATTTTTTTTCTTACCAACGATGACCAAGGTAATATCTTTTACATTTTTTAATGCTTTAACA
>JAHEYA010000260.1 GCA_023251855.1 Bacteroidota bacterium | reverse complement strand
TTAAAAGACGAGCAAAACCCTTTGCCTTTATTACTTCGCGCTCAATTACAGTATTGTATTGAAAACGAAATGTGCTCTACCCCTTCTGATTTTTTTGTAAGACGGATTGGTGCTGCTTATTTTGATATCGCAGCAGTAAAATTGTGGGAAACCTCTCTTTTAATGTATATGAAAAATCTCCTCGGCTGGGATGACCAGCTAACAAGCACATTTAAAAAGGAGCTGCAAAATGCCGACCCCACCATTGGAGTTGCGGTTTAAGATTTTTACTTTTTAAAATTAAAATGTTCAAAAAAATAATAATTTAAAATTATACTTGAATGACTACTAATCCAAGGCGAATCCACAACCCAGTTCAAAAAGATACTGTTACCTTTTTAAAAACTTCAGATGATACAAATGGCGAATATACATTAGTTGAAGTAGAGCTGGCTGATGGTGGTGGTGTGGGATTACATTATCATAAAACCTATTCCGAAAAATTCGATTGCGTTGAAAATGAAGTCCAAATTAAATTAGGTAAGTCTATTTACACCTTAAAACCAGGTGAAACAGCAACTGCTAAACCAACTGTAAATCATTTTTTTAGAAACCGCTCCGGCAAACAATGCAAATTTAGAGTTGAGCTAAGACCTGCCAGTAAAGGATTTGAGCAATCACTTCAAATTGGTTACGGATTAGCAAGAGATGGAAAAACTGATAAAAAAGGATTTCCGAAAGACAGATTAGCGCTAGCATGGCTGTTTGATATCAGTGAAAGTAACCTTCCTGGATGGATGAGTATTTTTGAATTTATTCTTCGCAAACAAGCTAAAAAAGCCAGAGCAAAAGGAATTGATACTAAATTGATGGCAGAGTATGTAAAATTTTGATGCTGTTATATAACTTGCACACTCTTCGACAAGCTGAGAGTGACAACACAAGTGATACTAAACTTGTCGAAATATATTAAATGCAAAAAATCATTTACATGATTCAAACTTATTCATATCAAGAAGTATTCGAAAAGTGCATCAGCTATTTTAATGGTGATGAACTGGCTGCTTCTACCTGGATAAACAAGTATGCACTCAAAAATAAGGAAGGCAAATTTGTTGAACTTACGCCCGATGATATGCATACCCGGATGGCGAAAGAATTTGCCCGAAAAGAAAATGATTACAAAAATAATCTACCGAAAGAAAATTTAAAACTACTCTCAAAGTATGGCCAGGAAAGGGAATTTTTGAGTGAAACAAAAATTATTGACTATTTTAAAAATTTCAACTACATCATTCCACAAGGCAGCATCATGGCATCATTGGGAAATCCATATGTGATTGCATCGCTTTCAAATTGTATTGTGTTGCCTGAAATTTATGATTCTTATGGAGGTATCTTTTATACCGATCAACAGTTAGCACAGTTGTTTAAAAGGCGCTGTGGTGTTGGTATTGACATTTCAACACTTCGTCCGGAAGGTATAAGAGTTGCGAATGCAGCAGGAACAAGCAGTGGAGCTGTATCCTTTATGGATCGTTTTTCAAATACTACCCGAGAAGTGGCACAAAGTGGAAGACGTGGAGCCTTAATGATTACAATGGATATAGCACATCCGGATATTGAAAAATTTATTACTATTAAACAAGATCTGTCAAAAATAACAGGAGCCAATGTTTCGGTTCGTTTATCGGATGAATTTATGAATGCGGTAGCAACCCACTCGGATTTTACTTTGCGGTTCCCGATAGAAAGTTCTTCTCCCCTCTTTACAAAAAAAGTTAAGGCATATGACCTATGGAATACTATTATAAAATGTGCTTATATGACAGCTGAGCCCGGTTTAATATTCTGGGACAGGCAGCATCATTATTCTACTTCATCAGTTTACCCGGGTTTTAAAAACATTTCTACTAATCCTTGCTCAGAGATCGCTATGCAAGGGGGCGATAGCTGTAGATTGATTGCACTTAATCTTTTCAATTTCATTGAATTTCCTTTTACAAAAAAAGCAAAATTCAATTATAAAAAATTTTATGAAATCACTTATGAAGCGCAACGATTAATGGACGACTTGGTTGATCTGGAACTGGAACAAGTGGAACGCATCTTAGGCAAAATAAAATCAGATCCCGAACCAAACAAAATAAAAACCGTTGAAGAAGAAACCTGGAAATTATTTTACGAGTCCGGAAAAAAAGGTAGAAGAACCGGGCTTGGATTTACTGCGTTAGCAGACACTTTGGGTGGATTGGGATTAAAATTTGATTCGGAGGCAGCATTCATTGAATTAGAAACAATAATGAAAATCAAGTGTGAAGCTGAATTTAACAGCTCAATAGATATGGCTATTGAACGGGGAAAATTTGAAAATTTTAATCCTGAAATTGAAAACACTTCCGACTTTGTTACTATGTTAGAAAAAAAATTTCCTGAGGTATACAAACGAATGATGAAATTTGGAAGAAGGAACATTTCGTTGAGCACAGTGGCTCCAACAGGTTCATTGAGCATACTTGCTCAAACATCATCAGGTATTGAACCGGTGTTTCAACTCTCCTATAAACGCAGAAAAAAAATAAATCGGAATGACAAAAATGCAAGAGTAGATTTTGTTGATGCATCAGGTGATTCATGGCAGGAATTTGATGTGTATCATCCAAAATTAAAATTGGAAATGGAATCCGTCATAGGTTGGACTATCGGCAAAAGCATTTATAGTGGCTCTACAGCAGATGAAATTGATTGGATGCAGCGTTTAAAGATGCAATCCATTGTTCAGAAATATACTACACATTCCATTAGCTCAACAATTAATTTACCTTTTGATGTTTCTCAAAAAAAAGTTGGTGAAATTTATTTTGAAGCCTGGAAACAAGGATTAAAAGGTATCACCGTATATCGCGAAGGTTCACGAAGCGGAGTGTTGATCTCTGAAAATAAAAAAAATGCTGCTCCTATTGGAATTATTGGTACCAAACGTCCTGATAAAATTGTTGCTGAAGTGATTCGTTTTATGAATCTTAATGAAAAATGGATCGCTTTTATTGGTTTGATCGATAGCAGACCTTATGAAATATTTACGGGCAAATCAGAAGATTCATTTGTAATTCCCGAATATGTTCAAAAAGGTTGGATAGTTAAAGTAATAGATGGCAAAGAAAAAAAACGTTATGATTTTCAATACTCAGATAAATACGGCAACCAACTAATTGCTGAAGGTCTATCACGTTCCTTTAACAAAGAATACTGGAATTATGCAAAATTAATTTCCGGGGTACTTCGCTATGGAATGCCAATACCACAGGTAGTTGATCTGGTGCACCATTTGAATTTATCAGATGATTCGATTAACACGTGGAAACATGGAGTGGAACGTTCGCTAAAAAAATTTATCCCGAGTGGAACTCCTATAGAAGATAAAACATGTCCAAATTGCAGTGATCCTAATGGATTAATTTATGAAGAAGCATGTATCAAGTGTAAAAGTTGCGGATATTCAGAGTGTGGTTAATTACGAATATTTATAACTTCATACTTTAACAAACCAACAAATTGAATTTTAAATTATTTAATAAATGAACTTAGATCCACGCACCATTATAATAATGAATATAATAGGTTCATTGATCATGGGCATATCACTATTCACTGTTTCCAGAGGTCACCTCGGTCAGATAAGAGTGATTACCAAGTGGGCATTTGCAACACTGTTACAATCATTCGGCTGGCTTGTGCTGGGTGGGTTACGTGGGGTTGTTCCGGATTTAATTTCGGTGGTAATAGGAAATACCTCACTCCTGCTTTCTATTGTATTTTATTTTCATATAGTTAAAGAATTTAAAAACAAAACACCCTTAACCCCTTTGACATATTCATTAGTAGGGGTTGAAGCAATTCTTCTTACCTATTTTTTATTAATAAGTCCTAATGTTGCTGCACGCATTGCAGCCATTTCAGGTTGTACCGCTTTGGTGATGTTCATGAGTAGCTACGAGTTATTATTTGATAGGGAAGTTTATCCTTTTAGTCATAAATTAACCGGAGGCATGTTTTTTATTTGCGCCTTAATTTTAACGTTTCGGTGCGTTAATTCACTTGTTTGGGACACGGACCCCAATCAATTACCATTTGGCCCACACCCCATGCAAAATTTGTCATATTTAACTTTCTTTCTAACTTCAGTGATGCTCACTTTTGGTTTCGTATTGATGTGCATTGATAAATATATTATTGACCAAAAAAAAATGGCAAACGAATTGCTAAATGCAAAGCATATAGCAGAAGAATCGGCCAAACAAAAAGAAATTTTTCTTGCCAATATGAGCCATGAGATACGAACACCAATGAATGCTATTGTTGGATTCACACGTCTTTTGCAGGACACTAACCTAACCGAGGAGCAAAAAAAATGGCTTAAAACGATTGCTCTTTCAGGCGAAAACCTTTTGGTAATTATCAATGATATTCTTGATTTTTCGAAGCTGGAAGCCGATAAATTAGAATTTCAAGAAAACCAAATTGATATTGTCAACGTTGTTTCTTCAACAATAACTATACTCAAGCCAGGTGCAGATGAGAAAAAAATCGGACTGTTTTTTTCTCTCGAAAAAGAAATACCTCCTGTCGTATTAGGCGATAAAGTAAGACTCACCCAGATATTGCTCAACCTTGTTTCTAACGCAATAAAATTCACAAATCGCGGTCAAGTGGATGTAACTGCTAATTTAGTAAATGAAACAGATGAAAAAGTAA
>JAHEYA010000259.1 GCA_023251855.1 Bacteroidota bacterium | reverse complement strand
GTTCGTTTGATAAAAAATAAATTTTTTGAAGCCGTTCAGAATGCTGAAAATAACTGCGCTTCAAAAGAAGAACTACTACAATTGCTTGGGCGAGGTAGAGCAAAAAAAGGAATGTTTGAAGGTGAATTAGATGAAGGTGAGCTGGAAATAGGACAAGTAGCATCTTTGATAACCGAAATAAAACCTGCTAAAGCAATTATTGCTGAAATTATTGCTGAATATAAACATGCAAAGCAGGAATTAAATAAAAATGAGATGTGATTTTCGAAGCGTTCATTTCGAGGGCTGGGAGCCCGAAGCAATCTCATCACACTATTTTGAGATTGCTTTACTCCACTTCGTTACGCTCGCAATGAACGTCTCAACAGACAGATTCGTAAATTCGTAAATTCGTTAAAATTCGTAATTCGTAGTAGTATGAAAAACATTGCAGTAATAGGTTCCGGAACAATGGGCAATGGTATTGCTCATACATTTGCACAACGAGGTTATACAGTTGCTCTTATTGATATTTCCCAGCCTGCTTTAGAAAAAGCAGTAGCAACAATTTCTAAAAATTTAGACCGTATTGTGGCTAAAGGCGTTATAACGGAAGTAGAAAAAGCACAAACACTTAAAAATATTACTACCTATACTGTAATGGCAGAAGGCGTTAAAAATTCTGATCTTGTTGTAGAAGCAGCTACTGAGAATGCAACAATTAAACTTTCTATTTTCTCGGAATTAGATAAAATTTGTTTACCTCATACTATTTTAGCTAGTAACACATCCTCTATATCCATTACCAGGATTGGTGCAGCAACAAAGCGTCCTGATAAAGTAATCGGTATGCACTTTATGAATCCTGTTCCGGTTATGAAACTGGTTGAAGTAATCCGTGGTTATTCTACCTCTAACGAAGTAACCAAGCTGGTGATGGAAACATCTAAAAAATTAAATAAAGTTCCTGTTGAGGTGAATGATTATCCGGGTTTTGTGGCAAATAAAATTTTAATGCCAATGATCAATGAAGCTATTATTACGCTTCATGAAGTTACTGCGGGTGTTGAAGAAATCGATACCGTTATGAAATTAGGCATGGCCCATCCGATGGGCCCATTGCAATTAGCTGATTTTATTGGCTTAGATGTATGTTTATCAATTTTACGTGTTTTACAGGAAGGTTATGGAAATCCCAAATATGCACCTTGTCCATTATTAGTAAATATGGTTATGGCAGGACAATTAGGTGCTAAATCCGGACAAGGTTTTTATAAATATACCGCAGGTTCAAAAGATCTTGTGATTGCAGATAGGTTTAAAAAATAAAAATTTCTAATTATATTGCATCCTACCGAGATATGCAAACAACAAAAAACATTTTACTCATACGGCCTTCCAACTTTATTTTCAATGCTGAAACTGCTGCCTCCAACCCTTTTCAGATAAAGCTAAACGAGAGTGAAGAAGCAATCAAACAAAAAGCATTTGATGAATTTGAAACATTTGCAACAACTTTAAAATCGAAAGGAGTTAATGTTTTTATTTTTGATGATACCAAACATCCTGAAAAACCGGATGCAATTTTTCCAAATAACTGGATAACATTTCATTCCGATGGAACAGTGGTTCTTTACCCTATGTTTGCTAATAATAGAAGACAGGAACGAAGAAGCGACATATTGGATTCATTGAAAAAACATTTTAAAATAAATCATATTGTTGATCTCTCTAAATACGAAAATGATAAAAGATTTCTGGAAGGCACCGGTAGCATGGTATTTGACCACATCAATAAAATTGCTTATGCTTGTTTATCTCCTCGAACTGATAAAGAACTTTTTCTACGGATTTGTCATTTTCTAAAATACAAGTCTGTTTTTTTTCATTCTCGCGACAAAAATGATAAAGAAATTTATCATACCAATGTGATGATGTCAATAAGTGAAAAGTTCTCTATTATATGCCTAGATAGCATTTCAGACGAACAAGAAAAAATACTTGTTTCTAATTCTTTAACAGAAACAGGTCATCGACTCATTAACATTTCTTTTGAGCAGATGAATAATTTTGCCGGTAATATGATTGTGGTTCAGACCAACAGTGATAAAAACATTTTAGTTTTATCACAAAGTGCATTCAGTAGTTTGACTGATTTTCAAAAAAAAGAAATTGAAAAATTTTGTGACTTAACTCCAATTCCAATTAAAACCATTGAAACCATTGGCGGTGGAAGTGCCAGATGTATGATTGCAGAAATTTTTTTAGAACCCTTGGGAAAATAGGTTATATAATAGAAATACCAATTATGAATCGGTACTTTTTCTTGTACCTCACCCCCAACCCCTCTCCAAAGGAGAGGGGAGCGATGGACTAAAATATATTGGTAATTATATACAACAAAAAGCCTCCCTGATTATCAAAAAATCAGGGAGGCTTTTTGTTAACCGAATGTTAATTATTCTATAACCAGTTTTTTAGTAACTGATCGTTCATGAATAGTTGATTTCACAAAATAAATTCCAGATTTATAATTTGCAAGGCTAATATTTAGTGCATTGCTTCCCGAATTAAATTCTTTATCAAAATTACTTATCTCCTGACCAACTACATTGAATATTTTCACATTCACTTTTTCTGCATTAATTAAACTGAATTGTAAATTAACCGTGTTGGTCGCAGGATTGGGATACAAGTTAACATCGCTTAAATTTTCAGTATGCTCTTTTATTCCAAGGGTATTTCCATTAAAATATAGACTATCACAAATAGTAAATTTATCAAGATCTGTCACAGGAAAATTAACATAAACAATGTCATTTTCATTAGGATCCTGTGGATCTGTAGAACCTTGAGGATTGCCGGTTAAACCATTACCAGGTTTAGAATCCCTTTGGTAGATAAGATGAACCTTACTATCTATGTGCCTTGTAATTGCTCCAAAAACACCTTCGAAATAATCATAGGTGGCAGAAGTATCTGGGTCAACCACATCAATCGGTCCGCACCATGTTAATCCACCATCACTGGATCTTTTAACAAAAGTATGACGGAAACTTTTTCCGCCACCTGTTCCACCAATGGTTCCATCATCCGAAATGCCTTCAAAAATGCTTCCATAACAAACATATAATCTGCCTGCATCATCAATACCTGCACTCGGCATGGATGACAAGCCTACCTGATAAGTTCCAAACTTAGCTACGTTCAACTGTTGATCCCCATTCAGATCAAGTGCAAACGCGCAAGTACCTGGAACAGTCATACTTTCATTCCAATAATTTAAACCATCAGTACCTGGGAAATAGGATAATCCGGCTCCTGTTCCTGTTCCCGGAGTTTCACAAACTACACGCATTACTCCATACCAAACATGTGCTTTTCCCTGATTATCAAGCAATACAGCAACAGAGGCATCATTTGTTTCAACGGTATCAACCACTCCATCATTATCAACATCAGTGGTCATAGTAGTTGCATCATACATTGGAATAGGGAAATGTTTTACAATAGTTTTTGTCCAGCTATTGCCATTATTTACTGATTTAAGTAAAATAACATCTACATCAAAACCACCAAGAACAATGGCAATTGTATCTCCTTTTGCATCCATTGAATACGAATCGCCACCAAATCCTAAATAATGTGATGAATCAATTTCAGGAATAACAGTATGATATTTATCCCAGGTAGTACCACCATCCATCGACCGTGAGTAAGCAACTGCACCATCTTGTCCGTGATATGGCGGGTTACCTGAAGTAGATGCCCCTGTAGTTTGAGAGATTATATGAATAGTTTTTCCATTAGCACCTCCAACAACCATACGAGGCCAAACATCCGGATAACCAAGAGTAGTATCTTTCCATACACCTGTTCCTTTAACGGGACGGGTTAAAACATGGATATTTCCAACTCCAGCTGTTGCCTCATGTGAAACAATAACTTCACCATTTGTGGCTGTAACGCCAATATTTGGCCATCCGCAACGAATACTTTCAATCCGTGTTAAAGGCTGAGTCCCCCAAGAAGTTCCATTAAAATAGTTATAACCCGTACCCCTGTCGTTGGAAGGTAAAGCAGTAGTACCGTGTGCCATTGTCCAGGTTGCTGAAATAGATTTATCCTTGTTTAATACAATACGGTTACAAACAGAGGCATTAGTTTGAAGGTCATAAATGGTTGTACCAATTACAGTAGCAGTAACCGCCCTTGAAGACATACCATTTTGAAAATGCTGATTTGAAGCATTAACAGAAGATAAAAAACCAGGCGCTTCTGAATCGTGCATTTGTTTTTTATAAGGAATAGCCACATTAGCAATTGAAGGCTTTAATTTAGGTATCCGTTTTCCACCATTTGTTGGTAAATTTTGAGCAAATGCCATGCTCCCGATACTAATACTAACAGCAATAAGTAAATATTTTTTCATGTTTTTTTTATTTTAATTTTTTTTAACGATTGCAAATGTATGAAAACCAATTTCTTTATACAAAATTAGTTTTCAGAGGGTATTTTCAGAGCCTGTTTAAATTTGTTAAAATACAAATACATCTACCATAATTTATCAGTGCTATGTCATTTCGACCGTAGGGAGAAATCCCCATAAATGTTGAAAAAATGAGATTTCTCCCTACGGTCGAAATGACATATAAAACAAATTATGACTAAAATTTAAACAGGCTGTAAAGAAATGAGGAAAAAAAAGATCTAAACTCGATTACTCTTAATGGTCAAAGTAAAAAATTTGTCAGGTGAAGAAAAA
>JAHEYA010000258.1:2373-4750 GCA_023251855.1 Bacteroidota bacterium | reverse complement strand
ATAATTGCTGCAATGACTAATAAAGATAATGGTTTTGCCAACAACTGGTTACGTAACATTAAAGAGGTTTATGCAAAACATAAAAATGAACTTGAAGCAATAGTAGATTTAAAACAACGTGAAAACCGTTTGGTAGAGCTAAATGTGGTTGAACAAGTGCATAACCTTTCCAAAACAAAAATTGTTCAGGAGGCATGGAAAAAGCGTCAACTTCAAGTACATGGCTGGGTGTATGGTTTTAATAACGGACTCATTACTGATCTGAATGTAATGATGGATGAGAACGGAGATCTAGAAAAAATTTTCAGATATGATCTGTAGAAGGTGAACACCTCTCAATAAGCTAACAAATCATAACCATCATTTATTGATGGTTATTTTTTTGGTATAATTTTCTTTATCATTTTTAATATTCACAAAATAGCTGCCATTAGGCTCATTTGATAAATCAATGGTATGTTTTCCTGATAAATTTATCTCTTTAGAAAAAACAATTTCTCCAATAATATTTTCAACAGCAACAATTGTTTTAGTGAACACACCCTCTACATTAACAGTGAATACACCATTTGCAGACGGATTTGGGTATATAGCATTAAAATTACCCGAAGTAATTGCATTGACGCTTGAAGAGAATATTTGTCTGCAAATGGTATCCGGGCAACCATATTGAGTGGTAACAATTAAACATGCCATTACTCCTACATCAGTGGGGTACGTGTAAGTCGGGTTTTGTAAATGCGATGTATCGGTAGTTACAGTTGGGTCTCCTAAATCCCAAAACCAGGATGTTACATCCATAGATGACTGATTTGTAAAATTTACTGTTCCACCGAAAATAGAATCTGTAAAATCTGCAGTGGGTAATGAAAACACTTCCAAGTATTGTGTTTTCAATAAAGAAGCAGCGCACCCGCTATCAGAAGTAACCGTTAATTTAATATCATAAAAACCCGCTTGGGTAAAACAATGCAACAGATCATGTGCTTGGTAAACTGGACCACCATCTCCAAAATCCCAAGACCAAAATATATTGATCCCTGTTGCAATAGTTGACAGATCATTGAAGGAAGCGCAAATGGGTACACATCCTGCAATATCACTTGCTGTAAAATCAACAACTGGTCTTGGATTTACAGTAATTATTTTAGTAATCGAATCGGTACTTCCTAAATTCGAAATCACCACCAACTTAACAGGATAAGTCCCCTCCACCGCATATAGATGATACACATTTTGATTATGAACAACCTGGCTACTATCACCAAAATTCCATGCCCATTGGGTTATTGTTCCACCACTGGTTACAGATAAATCTGTAAATTGCGTTGAATCTCCAACACAATTATTGTTAATGGAAAAATTTGCATTAATTGAACTCTGAGCAGAAATCTGACCAATGGTAATAGTTGCAAAAAAGTATGCAACTACAAATAATGAAATACATTTTCGATAAAACATTACTGAATATTTGTTTATTTGTTAATCGTAATTTTTCTAGTGATCGTGGAAGAATCATTTTTAATATTCACAAAATAGCTGCCATTGGGCTCATTTGATAAATCAATCGTATGTTTTCCTGATAAATTTATCTCTTTCGAAAAAACATTTTCCCCAATAATATTATGAACTGTAACAATTGTTTTAGGGAACACACTCTCTGCATTAACAGTGAATACACCATTTGCAGACGGATTAGGATAAATATTTAAGCCACTATCAGTAATCGCATTAATTCCTGTACCGATAATAAGGAAAGAAACACAACTTGAATCTGAACAACCATTAGAATCTACAACTGTTAAACATGCAGTGTATGGCCCACTATTAGCATATGTATGCGTATTGTTGGGACTTGCAGAAAAAGTTCCATCCCCAAAATTAATGGTAGTTTGATAAGGAGGAATACCATTGGAACCTGCTCCGGTAAAAGTTACCACATTTGCTACAACACTTTTTGTGAGGGTAGCCGCTACAGAATCAACAAAAACTAATTGTGAAATAGAATCTGTATTTTGAAGATTATCAATCACAACTAAATTAATATTCTTTAATCCACCAGAAGTATATCTGTGCGAAGGATTAGGCAAATGATTGATCGCACTTCCATCTCCAAAATCCCATGACCAATTGGTTATTGTTCCGGATTGGCTGGTAGAAACATCAGCAAAATGGGTAGAATCACCAAAACAAGCAGTATCGGCAGTAAAATTTGCAGCAATAGGAACTAACATAGAAGAGCCAAAGATCGAATCGTTATCGATACTGAAAGTCCCCTGAGTTGATTCTGCATTCCACGCATAAAAACGAAATTTAACTGGAGCAGAAAAATTGGTGAAGGAGGATCCGCTTAATGTAATTTTGCTTCCGTTCAGGC
>JAHEYA010000258.1:0-2363 GCA_023251855.1 Bacteroidota bacterium | reverse complement strand
CAGGCTCGTTGATGTTGATGTTGAATCATAGTTCCAGAAAAAAACATTTCCGGATTGAACACTTAATTTTGTGTTAGTGGGACTTATAGATGCAGGAAGATTAGTAGTAAAACCATCGGCACTTGACCGCACTGCATAGGTTCTAACACCGGTTGATGATCGCAACATTTTGAACTTTATGCCTGTTAAAGTCACTTTATATCCGGGATCAGGAGTAACGGTAACTTCATAATATTGACTAGTACTAAGTGAGCCGGTTAAATTTGCATAAACGTTGTTCCCATTTATACCGCCCGATGGCCATAATTTAAATGAAAAACGCCCTGTAGCAGTGGGATTGACTCCAACTCCGGCAGCACTAAAATTACTGAATGTAACACCGGTTGCAGTTGGAACTATAGAAGGGTCGGTTGTTCCGGATGTTGTTGTTACGCTGTCGAACAAATATACAGCTGTAAAACTTTGCGCATTTGCACAAACAGAAATAACTACTGATACAAATAATAAAGCAAGTTTTTTTGTCATGATTTTGTTGTTTTATTTTCTACAAATACTCAGAATTATTTATTGATGGTAATTTTTTTTGTGCTTGAAATAGCATCATTTTTCACATTCACAAAATAGCAACCATTCGCTTCATTAGATAGGTCAATGAGTTGTTTGCCTCCTGAATTTAGTTCTTTCGAAAAAACAATATTTCCAATAATATCATAAACTGTGATTATTGTTTTGCTTGTAGAATTTCTGAAATCAACAGTAAATAAGCCATTTGCAGAAGGATTCGGGTAAATCGAAACTGAAGCAAGTTCAGAAAGATCACTTACAGAGGTTGATACTACTGATGTGCCGTTAATTTTTACTGTATCAATACTGAATGTTCCTGTAGTTTCTGCGTTCCAGGCAAAAAAGCGAAAGGTCATTGCACTAGTGCTATTGATAAAACTGGAACCACTTAATGTGATTGTACTTCCATTTTGTCCGCTAGATATTGAATCCAGATTCCAAAAGAAAATATCACCGGTTTGCACACTCAATTTTGTATTTGCCGGACTTATTGAAGCCGGAAGATTAGCAGTATACCCATCTGCGTCTGAACGGACAGAATAGGTTCTGATACCTGCTGGGGAACGTTGTGCTTTAAATGTTATGCTATTTAATGTAACAGCATATCCGGCTACAGGAGTTACAGTTACAGAAAAATATTTGGTAGCGCTTGCTGCTCCTGTCATTGATGAGTAAAGATCATTTCCATTGGTAGCACCCATTGGCCAGCCTGTAAAAGAAAATCGTCCGGCAGCAGTTGAATTTGCAGATACTCCAGTAGCTGAAAAACTTCCAAATGTAACACCGGTGGCGGTAGGAACAGCTGTAGGATCAGTTAAACCGGATGTCGTTTTAACACTATCAAAACTATAAGTTGCTGTAAAACTTTGTGACTGTGCACAAAAAGAAATAATTCCAAGCGCAAAAATCAGAGTAATTTTTTTCATTATAATTTATGTTTTTGTTTAAATTAAATTTCAATACAAAGATAAAAAAATTGATCAAACATTATTATTTGTTGTTATATGCAGTCATAGTGCGCTGCAAACCTATACTTGCGAAAGCTTGTATCATTTCGATAATCATTTTAATACGTGGAATCAAAACCAGTTCTTCTTCAGTACTCCATTTTCCGAGCACATGATCTACTTGTCTGCCTTTTAAAAATTCATTTCCAACACCAAATCGTAAACGTGGGTAATTCACTGAATTCAAAGTTTCCTGAATACTTTTCAACCCATTATGTCCGCCATCACTTCCCTTGCCTTTCATACGTAAAGTACCTAAAGGCAAAGCTATATCATCAGTAATGACCAATAAATTTTCAACTGGAATTTTTTCTGCCTGCAGCCAATAGTTTACTGCTTTTCCACTTAAATTTACGTAGGTAGAAGGTTTGAGCAATAGTAGAGTTTTTCCTTTAAACTTATATTCGGCAACATCTGCAAGTCGGCTTGTTGTAAATTTCAAACCGTTTTCTTTAGCAATAGAATCCATTACTCTAAACCCGATGTTATGTCGGGTATTATCGTATTCTTGACCAATGTTACCTATTCCAACAATTAAAAATTTACTCATACAGAAATATATCCTTCATAAATAAAAAAGTTGGCGTCCCGCGATGATATGGGATGCCAACTTTAATGAATCATTAAATGAAAATTATTTTTTTGCAGCGGGTTTAGCGGCTCCGGCTGCTGGTGCTGCAGCTGCTGCTGCAGGTGCTCCCGGTGCTCCCGGTGCTGCTTTAGCTCCTGCTGCCGGTGTTGCAGTTGTGGCAGCGGCTACTGGTGCTGCAGTTGGTAATTCTTCAATAACAA
>JAHEYA010000257.1 GCA_023251855.1 Bacteroidota bacterium | reverse complement strand
GATAATTTTTTTTTTAGATCGGAACCGGAATTTGCCCATAAGCCAAAATCAAAACCACGTTTATCTTTACGAACCATCCAACGTAAATACATACACAACCGTTTAGCAGAAGAGTTTTCAGAAGGATTGGAAATATGTTTACCGGTTCTTGCAGGATGTGGAATTGAAAAAAAGATATTCCGAAAATTGGTTATTATGTATTGCAAATTATTTTCTTTGTCTTTAAAATTAGGCGTATCAGGGGAAAATACCTTTTGCAGGCCTCCATGTATTCGATAAATATTTTGTAATGATCTTATAAAAAAGACTACATCAATACTATTGAAAGTGCGATGTTTAAAGTGGTTAAAGTTTTTGAAATCTTTTTCTTTTGCATTCAGTATAAATTCGAATGGATCATTATCTATCAGTTTCATTAATTTATTCGCATTATTGATGATGGTAGTCCGTTGTCCCCATGCAATTATAGCAGCCAAGAAGCCTGCAATTTCGATATCTTCCTTTTTAGTAAATTGATGAGGAACAGAGATTGGGTCAGCGTGAATGAAATCGTAATGGTTATATTTATCAACCTTTTCATCAAGAAACTCTTTTAGTTCAGCAGGTTTTAATTTCATTTTTTTTCTTGATCAGTATTTTGAATAAATCATTAATATCAAAATTACTGCTAAAATATTTTAGTTTTGTAGAATCAAATTCAATTTTGTGAAAAACAGTCGCCTAAATATCTCTTTATTTATCATCTGTTCAGTTATCATTGGAACAATGCAATCTTGTTTTTTGTTTACAGGAGCTAAAAAGAAAACCTCTGAAACTATTGTGGATACTCATGAACAAAATGGTTTTGTGAAAGCAACTGTAATAAATTATACAGTTGATGGATGTACGTTTATGTTACAACCGGATGCTGCTGCCCAAGGAGAGACTACTGGTAAGGTGGATAAGAAGTTACAACCGGTAAATCTATCAGAGGATTTTAAAACTGATAATTTAAAAGTGTGGATCAAATACCAGCATTTTAAGGGAAACAGTATTTGTATGGTTGGTGAAATGATAACCATTACGGCAATTGAAAAAAGATAATATGAAAATAGTATTTATGGGTACACCAGAATTTGCGGTGGCATCATTGGAGAAACTTTTGCAAAATAATTATACTATTGCAGGAGTGGTTACTGTGCCGGATAAGCCAGCAGGGCGGGGGCAACAAGTACAGCAGTCGGCAGTAAAAAAATATGCACTTGAAAAAGGACTGACACTTCTTCAGCCTGAAAAATTAAAAGACGAACATTTTCTGAACCAATTGAGAGAGTTGAAGGCTGATCTGCAAATTGTGGTTGCTTTTAGAATGTTGCCTGAAGTGGTATGGAAAATGCCAGCCTTGGGTACAATTAACCTGCATGGGTCATTATTACCTCAATACCGTGGTGCAGCTCCAATTAATTGGGCTGTTATAAATGGTGAAAAAGAAACGGGTGTTTCTACATTTTTTCTTCAGCAAGAAATTGATACCGGTAAAATTATTTTTCAGGAGAAAACTCCGATTGGAGAAAATGAAAATGTAGGTGAGCTTCATGATAAGCTTATGAATATTGGAGCAGAGCTGATTCTGAAAACGGTTAAAGCAATTGAAAAAAATGATTTTCAACAAATAGATCAGTTGGAAATGATTGGTGAAAATGGAATTATTAAAAGTGCACCAAAAATTTTCAAAGCAGATTGTAGAATTGATTGGACCAAATCTATAGACGAAATTCATGATCTGATCCGAGGATTGAGCCCATACCCGGGTTCATTTACTGATTTTGTGTCGGGAGATGGAAAAATGGTTTCTGTCAAACTATTTAGTACAAAAAAGGAATTGATTCAACATTATTTTCCCGTTGGAAGGATTATTTCGGATTCAAAAAATGAGTTGAAGATTGCAGTTAAAAATGGTTTTGTTCATATCAATGAGTTGCAGGCAGCCGGAAAAAAAAGAATGGCTGTACATGAGTTTCTGCGAGGGTTTCAGCTAAATGGAAAATGGAGAGTAAATTGAACAAAACTGTTAAAAAACAGCTTTTCTACAACCTCGTTGTACCAATGTTTTTAAGGGCACTAAATTCTATGTCTATACATATAATGTAGGTTCAATGATTTAGAAAGCTGAGACGTAGTAATAAGTCCTGTTACAGCCTAAGTTATTAACAAAAATGGCGTTTATCAACAATCTTGACATTTTTTACCTCTGAATGTTGCATTGTAACTGATTTTTTAGTATATTTGCTGTGCATTAAATAATTAATGTATAACCTTTAAAAAAAATCAAATGAACAAAGCACAATTAGTTGACGCTATCTCTGCAGAAGCGAAGTTAACAAAAGTAGATGCTGGAAAAGCATTAGAAGCATTCGTATCAGCAACAACAAAAGCACTTAAAAAAGGTGATAGAGTTGCGTTAGTAGGTTTCGGTTCTTTCTCAGTTTCTAAAAGAGCTGCAAGAACAGGTCGCAATCCACAAACAGGAAAGGCAATTAAAATAGCTGCTAAAAAAGTAGCTAAATTTAAAGCTGGCGCTGACTTAGCAAAAACTGTTAACAAATAGTTGTCCACTAAGTACAATCAAAAAAGTCTCGCAATAGTGCGGGACTTTTTTATTTATAACAGTTTCTGAAAAGAAATTCATAAGATATTACCTTTGCAACCTTCAATTAAAATAAAGAAAGAAATTGTTATTTAATTTAATGCAAACGAATTATGAGTAAACAAGACAAGATAAATGGTTTCGATTCTAATTCATTAGGTGATGCTAACAACAATATATATGGTTTACCTTTTACAATGGATGAAGCTGAAGTAGTTATTATTCCTGTTCCATGGGAAGTAACAGTATCATACAGAGCAGGAGCTGCATTAGGTCCGCAAGCAATATTTGAAGCAAGTTATCAAGTCGATTTATTTGATCCCAAAATTGCAGATGCCTGGAAAATCGGAATTGCAATGGAGCCCGTATCGGATGATCTGGCAAGTATAAGTGAAAGTTCAAGGCGTAAATCAGAAGCATATCTCGAATTGTTAGGAGAAGGTAAATCACCTGAAACAAATGACAAAATGAAGGAACTGCTTGCGTTAATTAATAACGAGTGTTCGAAAATGAATACCTGGGTAAAAACAAAATCACTTTCATATCTTGATAAAAATAAAATTGTTGCCTTGTTGGGCGGGGATCATAGCACTCCATTAGGTTTAATGCAGGCATTAGCAGAAAAGCATCAGTCGTTTGCAATTTTACAAATTGATGCACATGCTGATTTACGGGATGCTTTCGAAGATTTTGAATTTTCTCATGCATCTATCATGTTTAATGCAATAAAAATCCCACAAGTATCAAAGCTGGTACAGGTTGGTATTAGAGATTATTGCGAATTTGAATATAATCTTATCAAAAATTCGAATGGACGAATCGTAACTTTTTTCGATCGTGATATTAAACATAAACAGTACGAAGGTGTTACTTGGTCAAGTGTTTGTGCTGATATTATTGCCCAATTACCAAATGATATTTATTTAAGTTTTGATATTGATGGATTGGATCCGAAACTGTGTCCGAATACCGGAACACCTGTTGCCGGTGGATTTGAGTTTGAGCAAGTATTGATGCTTATCGAAAAAATTGTTGATTCAGGAAAACGAATTATTGCATTCGATATTAATGAAGTAGCACCCGGCGGTGATGAGTGGGATGCTAATGTGGGAGCACGGTTGTTGTATCGAATTGCTAATATGGCAGCAAAATCAAATGGGAAAATTTCCTACGAATAACGAATTTATCCGAATAACGAATAAGCCATAATTCGATATTCGTGTAAATTCGTTATTCGCTGAAAAAACTTGAAAACTTGGAATTAAAAAAAGTGAATAAAGATCTGGTTAATTATCTATCGAATTTTATTTCAGAAAACCGAAGAGAAAAATTTGATGAAGTATTGAATTATCGTACCCGACACATTACTATTGTGCTGGAAGATCTTTATCAGCCTCACAATGCAAGTGCTGTTTTACGTTCATGTGATATTTTTGGCATTCAGGATATTCATATTATTGAAAATAGAAACGCATATACTGTAAACCGCGATATAGCAATGGGTTCACCAAAGTGGCTAACTATGCAAAACTATAAACAACACGAAAACAATTCTAAACAGTGTATCAAAACATTAAAAGAAAAAGGATATAGAATTGTTGCAACAAGTCCTTATAAAAGCGATTGCACCATAGAAGAGCTTCCAATAGATAAACCATTAGCTTTGGTATTTGGGACAGAATTAACAGGTATTTCTGAGACTGCACATACTTATGCAGATGAGTTTGTAAAAATTCCGATGTTTGGTTTCACTGAAAGTTTTAACATATCAGTTTCAGCAGCACTGTGTTTGCATACACTCACCTCAAAACTTCATAAATCAAATGCAGATTGGCACTTGACAGATGCTGAAAAAGATGAATTATTACTTACTTGGTTACGCAATACAATTAGAAAGGTAGATTTAATAGAAAAAGATTTTTATGAAAAAAGAAAATAACTGTTTAGTTCTTTTCTAAAATTGAGTACATTTGTCTTTTAATTCTAAAAAATCCAAAAAAAGTATGGGAAAAGGTGATAAAAAAAGCCGCAAAGGCAAAATAGCAATGGGTTCTTACGGTGTGTTAAGACGTAGAAAAAAAGCAAAAAAGGTAGCTGCAAAAGTAAAAAAGGTAGTTTCTCCGGTTAAAAA
>JAHEYA010000256.1 GCA_023251855.1 Bacteroidota bacterium | reverse complement strand
GAGTAGTAACTAGTGATATGTAAAATGTAAAATGGCAGATGTAAGATGGTTAAAAAGCAATCGCAAAGCCAAAACCCACATTTTCCATTTCACATCTTACATTTAACATAACACTAGTAGAATTATGAAGAAAGATATTATTCCCCCGGTTGTTGAAAACATTGCTATTGCGGTGGTTAAAGAGCAAAATGAACTTGACCAAACAATTTGGAATGTATACCTCATCAATTTTAAAAACGAAAAGATCGAAGGGGTTTTAGTTACATCAAAAGGATATGGAATTTATAATAACGAAGATGTAAAAACATCTACTTTGCGCCACTTTTTGGATGAAGTGAAGGCAAATGATTTTAAAAAAATTGAGCCGATTGCTGAAACTGTTTTTGGTTTGAACAATGAATTTTGGGTCAGTTTTTTTATAAAAAATGTGATGTACGATAAAAAATATATTTTTTTGCCTGAAACAATAAAAGATGAAAATTTTATTCTCATTCCTCCTATTAACAAAAGGGGTGTAATGATAAAGTAGAAATTAATTAACATTGAAAATGCTCAAATTGCCTTCAGTTCGGAATCTGGTTAGAGAAGCTTTAAAAACCTTTAGAAGGTTCCCTTTGGCTTTGTTAGTAAGTATTATTGCTACTTGTTTGGCGATGTATTTAATTCATCGTGATTATAGTGAATTCAAAAACAGCAACATCTGGAAAATAATTATGTGTTGTTCATTAGGACTAAATTTATTTTTAGCTTCTGAGTTATTTTTTGAAAGTAAAAATCAAAATAAGTTAAAACGATTGCTGTGTCAGCTATGCGCTCTCTCTTTAATTGTTGGCTATTATTTTATGTTACACGAAGTTAAAGATTTTGGTGTTCAGGAAATTGTTCGTTTTGCTTTGTTTACAGTTGGTTTGCATCTATTAGTTTCGTTTTCACCATTTATCAGTAACGGACATATAAGAGGTTTTTGGCAATTCAATAAAACATTATTCTTACGTTTTTTAACGTCCGGTTTGTATAGTGGAGTTCTATTTGCAGGATTAGCATTAGCACTGCGGGCTATTGAAGAACTTTTTAAAGTGCATGTGAATGGAAAATACTATGCTGATCTTTGGTGGTTTTTAGCAGGAATTTTTAATACTTGGTTTTTTCTTGCCGGTGTTCCTAAACAAACTCAAACACTTGATGAGGTTACTGATTATCCGAAAGGATTAAAAATATTTACTCAGTTTGTTTTACTGCCTCTGGTTACCATTTATCTATTGATATTATATGCTTACGGTACCAAGATAGCAATATTAATGCAACTTCCAAGGGGTTGGGTGTCCTATCTGGTAATCGGATTTTCGGTGGCTGGAATTCTCTCTTTGCTACTCATTTTCCCAATCCAGAAAGATGAAGAGAATAGTTGGATAAGAATATTTTCACGTTGGTTTTACAGGGCATTATATCCATTGATTATACTTCTCGGATTGGCTATTTTTAAAAGAGTTTCACAATATGGGATTACCGAAAATCGCTATTTTATATTAGTACTTGCTGTGTGGCTGGCTGGTGTTGCCTCTTATTTTTTGCTGAGTAAAACTAAAAACATTAAAGTGATTCCGATATCACTTTGTATGATCGCGTTCTTAAGTTCCTTTGGACCATGGGGTGCATTTAGTATTTCGGAGCGAAGCCAGATTAGCCTTTTACACAAACTATTAATAGAAGAAAAAATAATCGTGAATGAAAAAATTAAAAAAGCAGCCCCTATCCTAAAAGGTGATAATGCCGAAAAAATCACTTCTATTGTTAGTTATTTATGTAACGTTCATGGCTGTAAGGGTATTCAACCCTGGTTTATACAAGATCTTGATTCCCTTTTTCTGGCAAAGGATTCGACCATTCGTTATGTCAATAAAAAAGAAATCGTGTTAGGCCTTATGGGTGTAGAAGACTATGAAGGTTACTCACGTAATGGAGAAAAGAATTTTTATATTCATGCCGAACAAACTCAGGGAACTTTAAAAGTAAAAGGTTTTGATTATTTTACCGAGTACTATGGTTACAGATACAGCGCTTCTGATGATAATTATAAAACTCCGATTGCTTTTGATAAAGATACGTTGTTACTAAATCTGGATAACAAAAATTTACACATTTTTAAATATGGGAAAGAGTTGAAAAATATTGATTTCGAGGCTCTTGTAAAAAAAATAAAAACAGATAATGTGAGCAATTATGATACATATAACATTCCGAATACCCGACTTATTATTGCTATAGAAACAGATTCATTATCAATTCAATTTAATTTTACTGAGATATCCGGACTTACAGAAGAAGATGGTAGCACCAAAATAAATAATGTAAATGCTAAAATTTTAATAAAACGTAAATAAAAAATCATGCTCGAAAATATAAAAATTTCAACCATTTTATTTCTTGATGTTGAAACCGCTCCTGTGGTTTACAAATACAGTGATTTGGATAAAAACATGAAAAAATTGTGGGACACAAAATTCCGTTATCATCAAACAGAAAGCCCGGAAGAGCAGTATAATAAAGCAGGTGTTTATGCTGAGTTTGCAAAAGTAATTTGTATTTCGGTGGGATATTTTAATGATAAAACATTTCGAGTAAAATCATTTTATTTTAAGGATGAAAAAAGATTATTACAAGATTTTTCTGCCTTGCTAAATGAACATTTCAACCGCAAAGAACATTTATTGTGTGCTCACAATGGTAAAGAATTTGATTTTCCTTTTTTATGCAGACGACTTCTTATAAATGGTCTTAAGTTACCTAAAGCACTGAATATTGCAGGAAAGAAACCTTGGGAAATAAATCATTTGGATACAATGGAGTTATGGAAATTCGGGGATTATAAAAGCTATACATCACTGAATTTATTAGCAAACGTTTTTAATATTCCAACTCCTAAAGATGATATTGATGGAAGTGATGTAGCCCGTGTTTATTGGGAAGATAAAGACATTAAGCGAATAGCAACCTATTGTCAGAAAGATGTGATAACAGTTGCTCAGCTTCTTTTAAAGATGAAAGGCGAAGAGCTTATTCAGGAAAAAAATATAATCTATATTTAGAGCCTGTTTAAATTTGTTAAAACACAAATACATCTACCATAATTTATTAGCGTAATGACATATAAAACCAATTATGAATAAAATTTAAACAGGCTCTAAAAACCTATAGCGTGGCATAAAATGCGTCTTCGATATGATTTATTTTCATTTGATTGTTGCCTAAAATAATTGAAATAATATCAAAACGAACCTCCACATCAAGCTTATAGCGCTCCACATATTCATTTGCAGCTTTAATCAAATTTTTTTGCTTTTGTTTAGTAACAAATGTTTCGGGTTCACCAAAATAATTACTTCTTCGGGTTTTTACTTCTGCAACAACCAATGTTTTGGCCTGTTTTGCAATAATGTCTGCTTCCAGATGGTTAAATCTCCAGTTAGTTTCAAGTATTGTATATCCTTTTTTTTCTAAAAACTCGGCCGCTAATTGTTCACCTTTAGTGCCAGTATCATTGTGTTCCGCCATTAGCCATTATTTAAAAATTGAATAAATTTTTTAGTGATTGGCTGCATAAGCTATTGTAGCTATACTTACCTTTACATTGGGTGCTTGTAATAATGTATGTGCACAAGCTTCTAGTGTAGCGCCTGTTGTAATTACATCATCTACCAATAAAATATGCTTGCCTTCTAGAGGTTTGGTATCACGCAATTGAAAAATAGTTTCTACATTTTGCCAACGGTTGAATCGTGATTTTTTTGTTTGTGTTTCTGATTCCACAGCGCGGTAAAGCACTTGTAGATTTGCCTCCACATTCATGCTTTCTGCAAGTCCTTCAGCAAAACCATCACTTTGGTTATACCCTCTCTTTTTTAATTTTTTAGGATGCAAAGGTACCGGAACAACCATGTTAACAGTATTAAAATTGACACACTGTTTTAGTTCAAATCCATATAATTTACCAACCGAATTGCCAATATTTTTTTGACCTTTGTATTTGAGTTGATGAATTAAATGTTGTACTTTTCCGCCCTTATTAAAGCCATAAAAAGCGGAGGCAGAATAAATAGCAACTCTTCCCCAGAAAATTTTTGCAATTGGATTATCGATATTTAAATGGAAATTTGTTTTTGGCAAATGATAAGCACAGTAAGCACAAATGGTATGTTCTTTTTTATACAAGCTTTTACCGCATGAAACGCAGATATGTGGAAATGCCAGTGAAATAAAATCGTTCAGCATATCGCTTGTGTATGGGATTAAAAATTTATTACTTTTGCAAGATATAAAATAATCAACTAATGATATGTAAAATGTAAAATGGCAGATGTAAAATGGTTAAAAGCCAATCGCAAAGCCAAAACCCACATTTTCCATTTCACATCTTACATTTAACATAATACTAGTTAATATGGAAAACACTCAGAAACCTGCACAGAAAGAAGAAAAAAAATCAAATTACAAATTGATTTTCATTATACTAATTGCTTTGCTGACTATCGGAAACGGTGTATTTGCATGGCTTTGGATGCAAGAACGTGCACGTGCCAATACAGAAGTTATTGTAAAAGAACAAGTGATTGTTGAACGTGATAATGTAAAAACAGATTTGTTGGAATTGCAGGAAGAATATGCCACTTTGCAAACAAATGATAAAGGTATGCAAGTAGAATTAGAAGCAAAAAAGGCAGAGATTGCTCAATTACTAGAACAAGCGGAGAAACATAAAAATGATGCGGGGATTATTGCAAA
>JAHEYA010000255.1 GCA_023251855.1 Bacteroidota bacterium | reverse complement strand
GATGAATAAGATTAATAGTTTCATTCTTTAATTTTACTATTACGGCCTCTGGAATTACTTTAGCTTTTTGCATTATTCTTTGCCCAAGTCCAGTATTAATTTCTTCCATCGCAGATTTTTGCCCCTTTGAATGATATATTTTAATTACATCCTCAGTGTGATTGATTTTATCTTCAACCAATTGTGAAAGTTGGTAAATGTTATTCTGATAATTTTGACTTGGAAAATTATCTGTGAGCATTTCTACGTTCTTTTTTACATTCTCTTTCTCTTGTTTGTAAGTTTCAAAATATTCACTTTCTCCTGTAATTACAAAACCACGCATATTGCTTTCGAGGAGTGCCAAACCGCTCGTTACTTTTTGGAGAATGACGGAATGGTTGTAATATCTGTACAACATCTTTTGATTATCAAGTAATTTTTCGATGTAACTATTAAGTTTAATTTGAATGAACAATGTAATTCCAAGTCCTACAAGTAAACTCAGAACAATTACGAATTTGGTGTTTTTAAAAAAATATTTCATAGGTTCTAATATTTACTTTGTTTAACTTGACATAAATTTTTTCCAAATATCTTAAAAACTAAATATCAATGAATCAAAGTTGGATTTTCTTTATAGTGCTTAACTATATTTAGATTCAGCCTTTAGTGTATTTGTCCCCAATTGCTCAATGAAGAAATTACAATTACTGGTATGCTTATATGTTGACGAATATAAAGACTCATCAACTTCTATAAATATTTTGAAAGTTTTCATCGCTTTAAAGATTTTAAATTCAAAAAACACTTGAATGAGTCATTTGAAGCGTAAGAAAAACACCAAACAAAAACGCAAGGCTAATAATCAATGATAGTGTTAGATTTTTGTACGTTTTATTTTCAGTTCTTAAAGCCTTCATTCGCAAACTATTCAATAATGAATAATTAATTTTTCGAAACACGGTTTCAGATTTTAAAACATAATCAGATGCCCCGTGGTGAAGCAAATTCATCGCAAGATCAACTTTGTCTTCACGAGTAAGCATAATTACATCCGTTTCCGGAGCTGCTTTTTTAATCTTTTTGAGCATTTCCAACCCATTCATTGCGTCTGAGTATTTGCTATTCAAATGATAGTCTAAAATAACAATATCTGGAACATGCTTTTTAAACTCGATAAGACAAGTCTCCGCTACTTCAAACTTTCTGGTTTGAATATTTTTGCTTACAAATACATCTTGAATATCATTTTCAAGTGCTGTAGAAAACATTTTATCGTCATCCACGATAAAAATGCTAATTGGATTTTTCGTTTTCATAATTTTTCGTTTTATATCTTTTGTCTTTAACTGTTTACAATGTAAATGTAACCTTCATTACCAGCCTTATGCTTGGAAATGAGATAAACGGCAAATAAACCACGTTAAAGTCAGATAAAACAAGGTGTAACTATTTTTGGAAAAAGATTCTGTTACAGGACTTGAGAGATAAAAGCAGTCCAGTCTTCAGAAGATATTAAGCTTTTTGACAAGATCAGAACGATACATGTCACCAATAGGGATAAGGTATTTATGCACTGATGCAGTATTTTCCTCAACAAAATCAACTTTATCAACAGCGACAATATAGGAACGATGAATTCTAATAAATTTTTCGGAAGAAAGTTTTAACGATGCTGCTCCAATTGTCATGCGAACCGTATACTTTTTTTCAAACGTGTGTATCGTAACATAATCACCTAAAGCCTGTAAATAAATAATGTCAGCTGTTTTAATTTTTGTAAGAATACCTTTATCTCGAATAAAAATAAATTCCTTATCAGGTACGTTTGAGGGTTCATGAATACTTTCAAATATACCAGACGCCTTGTTAATGGCTTTAATAAACCTATCTTCACTTACAGGAGTTACTAGGTAATCCACAATGTTATATTCAAACGCTTCTACGGCATAATTGCTTTTAGCTGTAATAAGTATTACTAAAGGGTGGTTATCAATACTCTTTAGAAATTGCAATCCCGTCATTTTAGGCATTTCAATATCAAGAAGAATGAGGTCAACAATCTCTTTCTTCATAATATTTATTGCTTCAATAGGATTTTCGCATTCAGCAATTAATTTTAAATGATCAAATTGGGAAGCCATTTCCAACAGAAGCTTCCTTGCCATTTTATTGTCATCGACAATAATATAATTCATCATTAGAACAATGTTTTAAAAAGATTTTTTTACGAATTTACAATAAATGAGTAATTTAATGAGGCAACTTCCCAAACCCATAAATTATTAATTGAACCCAATAGCATAATCGGGTTTTATTTTTACTTTTGAAGTCTACTAAACAGTCATTAATAAATCAATTATAATTATGGGTTTTATAGCAAGTGTTCAAGCTCGTCAAATACTGGATTCGCGAGGCAATCCAACAGTTGAAGTAGATGTAATCACTGATGGAGGCATTTTGGGTCGTGCTGCTGTTCCGTCCGGTGCATCCACCGGTATTCATGAGGCAGTTGAGTTACGTGATGATGATAAAGGAGTTTATTTGGGTAAAGGGGTTTTAAAAGCAATCAATAATGTAAATACAGTAATCCGCCAGGAATTAAGTGGTGTCTATATTTTCGATCAAAATGCAATCGACCAAAAAATGATTGCGCTTGATGGTACTGATAATAAAGGAAATTTGGGGGCTAATGCTATTCTTGGTGTTTCATTAGCATGTGCAAAAGCAGCCGCTGAAACAGCTAGTCAGCCTTTGTATCGTTATGTTGGAGGAGTGAATGCTCATTTGTTGCCAATACCCATGATGAATATCATTAATGGAGGATCGCATGCTGATAATAGTATAGATTTTCAGGAATTTATGATAATGCCTGTTGGTGCAACTAATTTTTCGGATGCTATTCGTATGGGCACTGAAATATTTCATCATTTAAAAAAGGTGTTGAAAAGCAAAGGTTATTCAACCAATGTAGGTGATGAAGGAGGTTTTGCACCCAATTTAAAATCAAATGAAGAAGCGATTGAATTGGTTTTAACAGCTATTGAAAAAGCAAAGTATAAACCAGGTGTTGATGTTTTTATTGCTCTGGATCCGGCATCATCAGAGTATTATATTCAAAAAGAAAATGTATATCATTTCAAAAAATCGAGTGGTGAAAAATTAACACCTTCGCAAATGGTTGATTATTGGGTTGACTGGACAAAAAGATATCCAATCATCTCTATTGAGGATGGTTTAGCAGAAGATGATTGGACCGGCTGGGGTTTGATTAGTGAAAAAATCGGTAAAAAAGTTCAGCTGGTTGGTGATGATTTATTTGTAACCAATGTAAATCGCTTACAGCAGGGGATCGACAAAGGAATAGCAAACTCAATTCTTGTAAAAGTGAATCAGATAGGCACATTAACAGAAACGATTAATGCTGTAAAATTGGCTCAAAATAATTCATACACCTCTGTAATGAGCCACCGGTCGGGTGAAACAGAAGATACCACTATTGCTGATCTTGCAGTTGCATTGAATTGTGGCCAGATAAAAACCGGTTCTGCATCCCGTTCGGATCGGATCGCGAAATACAATCAATTGCTTCGTATTGAAGAGCAGTTAGGTGAAGCAGCCCGTTATTTAGGGAAAGATTTTAAATACGTTAAAAACAGATAATGTGCTGATGTGCTAATTTAACAATGTGCTGATTGGCGGTTCATGATCAATAGAAGTTTAGTGTTGCCAAAATACCCTGCCGAATTACAAAAAAATTGTATAAAAAAATAGTCGAATACGGGAATAAATTATAAATCAAATGCCACCATTAACTAATAAATCAGCACATCAGCATATCAGCACATTAATTTTGTTATTTGTTTTTTAATTTGATAAAATCCTTTTACCTTGCGCAAGAACTGAATAAGAATTATTGTTATAATTTATATTTCTACAGAACATGGATACATTAAAGGACAAATTTGCTGCTAAAGCAGGACCGGTAGCAGCAGAAGTAAAAGCACTTATCAAAGAAAAGGGTGATTTTAAACTGGGGGAATATACGGTAGCACAGGTGTACCAGGGTATGAAAGGTATGATCGGTATGGTTACAGAAACATCTAAGCTGGATCCTGAAGAAGGTATTCGTTTCAGAGGTTTTTCCATCCCTGAATTACGTGCAAAGCTTCCAAAAGCTCCGGGTGGCACTGAGCCATTGCCTGAAGGAATTTTTTATTTGATGCTTTTAGGCGAACTTCCTACACAGGAAGAAGTTTTAAATATCGGAAACACCTGGGCACGCAGGGCAATTGTTCCAAAACATATATTTGATGTATTGGATGAGATGCCAGCATCTACGCATCCTATGACACAATTTGTAATTGCTATCATGGCCATGCAAACCGAATCTCTTTTTGCAAAAGCTTACAAAAAAGGAATAAATAAAAAGGATTATTGGGATTACGTGTATGAAGATTCAATGAATCTTATAGCCCGTTTACCGCGTATTGCAGCATATATCTATCGTAGAAAATACAAAAACGGTGTACATATTGAGCCGGATCCGAAATTAGATTGGGCTGCAAACCTAGCTCATATGTTGGGTTATGAAGAGTTTGATATGAAACGTTTGATGAGATTGTACATGACTATCCACGTTGACCACGAGGGAGGAAATGTATCTGCACATGCTACCCACCTTGTTGGTTCTGCATTAAGCGACCCATATTTTGCATTTGCTGCAGGTATGAGTGGACTGGCCGGCCCTTTGCATGGCTTGGCAAATCAGGAAGTGTTGAGTTGGATAATTGAATTACGTAA
>JAHEYA010000254.1 GCA_023251855.1 Bacteroidota bacterium | reverse complement strand
ATAGTAAGAACTGAATAGGTATCTACCACCAACTCCTAGTAAAGCATAAGCACTATAATATTTATCTTTTTCAATAGTAAATGATTTTTTTAAACCTAATGGAATCTGTATCTCCTGAAACCGGATATCATGTGTGTATGCAAATGTATTATCAAATAAATAGGTATAACCGGGTTTTGTGTAATATCCCTGAAAAGTTAAACCCTCATTCAGATAGTCCATTCCAATTATAAAATTGGTTTTTCCTACCAACACAAATTCTGCTTTATAAGAGGCACAAAAACCAACTTGTCCTTGAGTATTAACTGTATGTTGTGGGTGATTTTTATAAAAAGAGGCAACCGGCCCGAGGCTTAATCTGTGTTTCACAGTGCCAACACGAAAAGCATTCGGATCTTGTGCATGTATAAAGTGAATACAGCAAAAACATAAAATTAGGAAGATTGTTTTTTTTAGAATCGACACCGAATTTGGAATGCTAATACTGTTGAACATGTTTGCTGTTCACAAAAATACATATAACAAACGTAAGGTGGGCACAAAACGTATTTTGTGTTCTATTTTTTTGTCAGGTTACTGTTTCTATAACTGAATAAAAAATAAACGATCAAGCCAATTGTCAGCCAGATTGAAAACCATATCCAATTTGATGATGCCATGCCGGTAAGTAGATAACAACAGGAAATAAGCCCTAATACAGGTATGAGCGATAATTTTTTTGTATACGATAAAACAGAGACAACTATGCACAAAACAAAAAATACAAGCATAGGTAAATTAGTTGCAATCGTATCGGATGTGAATACGAATTTAGAAGTGAAAAAATCAGGTGCCAAATAAAAAATCAAACAAAATGAAATTAAAACGAGCAATGGAAATATCCATTTCGCATTGATATATGGCAAGCGAAATTTTCCTTTCGTTTCAACTGTATAGTCTTCATTTTTTTGTGAAGGAAGCATCAGTACACCCCCGCAAACAAGTACAAAAGCAAACAATGTACCTATACTTGTAAAATCGAGAATAAAATTTTCATCAGTAAAAAACATGGGAACACCAACAACAAAACCTGTTACAATAGTAGCAAATCCGGGTGTTTTATATTTTGGATGTATAGATGAAAATCGTTTTGGCAATAAACCATCTCTGCTCATCGTCATCCAAATACGAGGCTGTCCCATTTGAAAAACGATCAAAACACTTGTCATTGCAACAACTGCAGCAATAGAAACAATATACAACATCCATTTTACACCTTTTATTTTAAAGATTTCTGCAAGAGGATCAGTAACTCCCAATAAGGTGTAAGAAACCATACCAGTGAGTATTAGCGCCAAAATAATATAAGCAACAGTACAAATGACTAATGAATAGATCATTCCACGAGGTAGATCCTGTTGCGGATTTTTACTTTCTTCTGCAAGTGTTGAAATGGCATCAAACCCAATATATGCAAAGAATACTGCGGATACTCCAGACATCACTCCTCCAAATCCGTTTGGCATAAAAGGCTTCCAGTTTGCAGTATCAATATAAAAACAGCCTACAATTACTATTAAAACAATAACTACCAGCTTTATCATTACCATCAAATTACTGATATTCTTCGATTCTTTTGTTCCAATATAAACCAACCAGGTGATGCAAACATTTACTAATACTGCCGGTAGATCAAAAATTAGTTTTAATCCGCCTATTTCGGGAGCATTGGTCCAGGCAATTAATCCTTCGCCTGCTTTATTATCAATGAATGCTAGATGAGCTGCTTTGTAGTTAATAGTAAGCCATTCAGGCAAATGAAGTCCAAAACCATCAAGCAGATTAGTAAAATAACCACTCCAAGAAAAAGCAATATAAATGTTGCCAATAGAGTATTCCATCAATAAAGCCCATCCGATTATCCACGCAAAAAGCTCACCAAATGAAACATAAGCATAAGTATATGCACTTCCTGAAACAGGCACGCGTGATGCAAATTCGGCATAACACAATGCTGTGAAACCACATGCTATTGCACAAATAATGTATAATAATATTACAGCCGGACCACCTGAAAAACACGCATTACCGATTGCACTAAAGGTTCCACCACCAATAATAGCAGCTATTCCAAAAAATGTTAAATCACGAACAGTTAAAACTTTATTAAGCCCTGAATGTTCCCCATCTCCACCTTGTTGCAAAGTTACACCAACTGATTTTTTTCGGAATAAACTATTAAAATTCATGGAATTAATTTTAGGTGATAAGCTAACAAAAATATAAAATTTATCGACCGAAATCCGTTATTCAAAAAGTGTTGAAAAGTTAAGATAAATTTTCTTCTCAATTTGGTGGTTTTATGTAAATTTGGTTTCTTAGAGTAATACCAATTGCCAATTTATTTTAGTCCAATGTTATAAAGCAAACGCACTTTCTCGACTGAGCCTGTACTGAGCGAAGTCGAAGTACTCGAAATGACTGCGCATGGTCACTTCGAGCATTCTGCGTTGAAGCAGACAAATCGAGAAGCGCGGAGGGGAATTTGTAAATATAAAATTGAACTAATTCTAATTGAGTTTTGGTACAAGAGCAAAATAATTGATAAATAAATTTTAAAATATGTCAACAACAACTCAGGAAAAACTAACCACCCTTGAAACAGCTGCAAAATTAGGTTTGTTGCCCGATGAATATGAAAAAATAAAAACCATTCTTGGGCGTGTTCCCAACTTTACGGAGTTGAGTATTTTCTCTGTGATGTGGAGTGAGCATTGTTCCTATAAAAACTCAATCGTCTGGCTAAAAAAACTGCCTAAAAAAGGACCTTACATACTTGCGGAAGCAGGTGAAGAAAATGCAGGATTGGTTGATATAGGTGATGGTTTGGCTTGTTGTTTTAAAATTGAATCTCACAATCACCCGAGTGCTTTAGAACCATATCAAGGCGCTGCAACCGGTGTAGGTGGTATCAATAGAGATATTTTTACAATGGGTGCACGCCCAATTGCTCAATTAAATTCGCTTCGTTTTGGCGATCTTAAATTGGAAAAAACAAAATGGCTGGTGAAAGGTGTTGTTAAAGGTATTGGCGATTATGGCAATGCTTTTGGGATACCAACTGTTGGTGGTGAAGTTTTTTTTGATGATTGTTACAATGTAAACCCTTTGGTAAATGCAATGAGTGCCGGAATTGTAAAAGTTGGTGAAACCATCTCTGCAACTTCTTATGGCGTGGGAAACCCGGTGTATATAGTAGGTTCAGCTACAGGTAAAGATGGAATCCATGGTGCTACATTCGCTTCTGCTGATATTACTGAAGACTCTGCCAAAGACCTACCAGCCGTTCAGGTGGGTGATCCTTTTCAGGAAAAACTATTATTGGAAGCTACACTTGAAGTTATTAAAACCGGTGCAGTGATCGGTATGCAGGATATGGGCGCAGCCGGTATCATTTGTTCTACCTCCGAAATGAGTGCTAAAGGTGAACATGGTATGGATATTTGGTTGGACAGAGTACCAACGCGTCAGGCAAATATGCAGCCTTTCGAAATTTTACTTTCTGAATCTCAGGAACGTATGTTGATAATTGTTAAAAAAGGTCGTGAAAAAGATGTTCAGAAAGTATTTCAAAAATGGGATTTGAATTGCGCAATGATAGGTATAGTAACAGATACCAAACATGTGAAATTTTTTGTTGGCGATGAAATAGTTGCTGATGTTCCTGCATTTGATTTAGTATTAGGAGGTGGCGCACCTGTTTATCATCGCGATTATAAAGAACCTGCTTATTATGCAGCATCCAAAAAGTTTAAAATTGAAGATGTTCCTGAACCAATTGATTTAAAAGCTGTTTCAAAGCTTTTAATAGCTCATCCTAACATAGCATCCAAACAATGGGTATACAATCAGTATGATTCAATGGTTGGTACTGTAAACATGAGTACCAATGCACCTTCCGATGCTGCTATTGCAAATATAAAAGGAACCAATAAAGCCATTGCGCTCAAAATTGATTGCAATGCCCGCTATGTAAATGCTGATCCTGAAATAGGTACTGCCATTGCTGTTTCGGAAGCTGCGCGTAATATTGTATGCAGTGGTGGTGAACCTTCTGCAATTACTAATTGTTTGAACTTCGGTAATCCCTATAATCCTGAAGTATACTGGCAATTTGTAAATGCCATTAAAGGTATGGGGTCTGCTTGTATAAAATTTCAAACTCCGGTTACCGGCGGTAATGTTAGTTTTTATAACCAATCTTCCTATGAAGGTCCCGTTTTTCCAACCCCTACAATTGGTATGCTTGGTGTACTTAAAGATAAATCTACCCGAATGACGTTAAATTTTAAAAATGAAGGTGATTCTATTTATTTAATTGGTACTTCCAAAAATGATATTTCATCGTCTGAATATTTATATTCCTATCATAAAATAAAAAATACTCCTCCACCTGCATTTAATTTGGATGAAGAATTTGAAGTTCAAAAAGCTGTAAAAACGCTGATTAAAGAACGTGTAATCCAGTCTGCTCACGATTGTGCCGATGGTGGTTTGTTTATTACTTTGCTTGAAAGCTCAATGCCTAATGGTTTAGGCTTTGATATTTGTTCTGATGAAGAGATTCGGAAAGATGCTTTTCTCTTTGGTGAAGCTCAAAGCCGGGTTATCGTTTCTGTTAAAAAGGAAGACGAAGATAAATTTATTGACCTGATGATGGCATCTTATGCCGAATTTGAATACCTTGGTGATGTTAAAGGAACTGAACTGATAATTGATGAAGAATCGTTCGGCACTGTGAATGAA
>JAHEYA010000253.1 GCA_023251855.1 Bacteroidota bacterium | reverse complement strand
GCTTCCATTCTTTCGATCTTAAAAATTGTTCTTCGTTTAATTCTGTATCCATCTCAATTAAAGGGAAATCATAGAGGTTTGTCCAGATATCCTTTTCTTCCCGTTTATTAATTGCAATAGAACCTTTATGATTCAAAATGATATAATTAAACTATCGATTTCGAACTTTTGTTTTTTTAGCTTTTACAGGAAGTTTAGAAACACTTTTTTTTGAATATGCGAAACACATTGTATTTAAAGGGCAGACAGAGCAATCAGGAGAAACAGGTTTACACTGGATAGCACCAAATTCCATTATTGCCTGGTTATGTAATGCCGGATTTTTTTTATCAAGCAGTTCATTTGCCAATGCATTAAACTCTTTTTTACCCAGTGTAGTATCAATAGGTGTTTCAATACCAAATACACGTGATAATAAACGATATACATTTCCATCAACAACAGCATGCGGTTTATTAAAAGCAAAAGATACAATAGCTGCTGCAGTATATTCTCCGACACCTTTCAAAAGCAAAATATCTTCATGTTGTTCCGGAAATTTGCCTTTGTAATTATCTGTAATTGTTTTAGCTGTTGTATGTAGGTTTCGTGCACGGGAGTAGTAACCTAAGCCTTGCCATAGTTTCATCACTTTTTCATTTTCTGCTTTTGCCAATTCTTTTACTGAAGGAAATTCTTTAGCAAATTTAAGATAATAAGCCATCCCTTGCTCCACTCTGGTTTGTTGCAAAATAATTTCGGAAAGCCAAATTAAATAAGGGTCTTTGGTATTACGCCAAGGTAGTTCGCGTTTGTTTTGTTGATACCAGGCAATTATTTTTTTGGAAAAGGGGTGCAATAAAGACATGTAAAATGTATAATGGAAGATGGAAGATGGAAGATGGAAAATGGAAAATGGAAGATGGGAAGATTGCTGCCTTGCTTGGTTTTGAACCTTTTACATCTGCCGTCTTACATTTTCCATTGCCTTACTACCTCAAATCTGCATTGATCGTTTTTAATATTTCTGAACCTGGACAAAGATCTTCTTTGGTAAGTGAATTCAGTGGTCTATCGCTAGTTTGAAGCAAATTGTGTAGATCATTGCAATCAGGATTCATATATAATAATCCGGTAAGTATTTCATTTTTTGCTCTTGCATTAAGCACTGCATTGGTTGCAGATACGCGGTCTAAGGGATCCCAATCCTTAGAAAGTTTATTTAAAGAAATGTATGAACCATCATGCATTTTCACATTCTTAGAAGTTCCTTCGCTATACTCTGCAGTAATTGTTTTCATTTCAGGAACAAAATCGATTGTTGATGTTGCTTCAATATGATGACGAACATAATCGTATGATTTTGTTGATCCAACATTATTATTAAAGGTAACACAAGGTGAGATCACGTTGATAAATGCAAAACCGGGATGTTTAAAGGCTGCTTTGATAAGTGGAACCAATTGTTTTTTATCTCCGGAAAAACTTTGTGCTACAAATGTTGCTCCTAATTCAATTGCCAAACTAGCCAGATCTATTGATTCAAAAGCGTTTACATTGCCTGATTTATTCTTCGAGCCTCTGTCGGCAGTAGCGGAATCCTGCCCTTTGGTAAGTCCGTAACAGCCATTGTTCATTACAATATAAAGCATATTAAGATTACGTCTGATAACATGCACAAATTGTCCCATACCAATAGAAGCAGTATCACCATCACCTGAAACACCTAAATAAATAAGATCGCGATTGGCTAAGTTTGCTCCCGTAGCAACAGAAGGCATACGACCATGAACTGAATTAAACCCATGAGAGTTGCCAAGCAAATATGCAGGAGTTTTAGATGAACAACCAATACCTGAAAGCTTTGCCAGTTTGTGTGGCTCAATATTCATTTCGAAACAAGCTTGTAAAATTCCTGCACTTATTGAATCATGTCCACATCCCGCACATAGTGTAGAAAGGGAGCCTTCGTAATGATCTATTGTATATCCTAATTTATTTTTAGGAAGCTCGGGATGGCGAAATTTTGGACGAATGTATGACATACTAGATATGAGATATGAGATATGAGATTTGAGACATCAATGTTATTTTATTTTTTCTTTTTTTGCAATTGGTGCTTTCTTTTTAGGAGCAGCAGGGCTAAGGTGTTTAGAGATTTGATTCAAAATATTATCGGCAGTAATTGACATACCATCATAATTGAGAACAGAAATCAATTTTTTAGGATCGGCTTCCAGCTCAATCATTAAAAGGCTTTTCATCTGTGCATCCCGGTTTTGTTCAATTACAAAAATAGTGTTGTGTGAATTAATAAAGTCTGTTACTGTTTGATTGAAAGGAAATGCTTTGATACGAATGGCATCAACACTAATTTGTTTTTCTTTCAACAAATCAATTGCTTCTTCAGCAGCATATTGGGATGTTCCAAAGAAAAGAATTCCGATCTCCGATTTGTTTTTAGTATTGTAAACTTGAGGTGCAGGTACTAGGTTTTTTGCAGTATTAAATTTCTTTATCAGCCTATCCATATTATGTTGGTATGCACCACCATCTTCAGAGTATGTCGCATATTCATCACGTGAAGTACCACGTGTAAAGAATGAACCTTTTGTAGGATGAGTTCCCGGATAGGTACGATAAGTGATTCCATCATTATCTACATCAAGGTAACGACCGAATTTTACAATTTTTTCTAGTGCAACTTCATCCAAAACTTTTCCTCTGTTATAGTCACGTTTATCATCCCAAACAAAGGGAGGAGAAACATGGTCGTTCATCCCCAAATCAAGATCAGTAAGCATGATTACCGGTGTTTGCAACAGCTCTGCAAGATCAAATGCTTCAGCAGTCATATCAAAACATTCTTTCGGAGTTGATGGAAAAAGTAAAACATGTTTGGTATCACCATGAGAAGCATATGCTGCTTCAAGAATATCGGATTGTTGTGTTCTGGTTGGCATTCCGGTGGATGGCCCGGTTCGTTGAACATCAATCAAAACAGTAGGAACTTCAGCAAAATAAGCTAATCCAAGAAATTCGTTCATTAAAGAAAGTCCGGGACCGCTTGTAGCAGTGAATGAACGAGCACCATTCCAGTTAGCACCAATTACCATTCCGATAGCTGCTAATTCATCTTCGGCCTGAACAATTGCAACATTTTTTTTGCCTGTTATTTTGTTAACACGAAACTCTTCCGAATACGAGCTGAATGCCTCTACCACTGATGTAGAAGGTGTAATAGGATACCATGCAGCAACAGTAGCGCCAGCATAAACAGCACCTAATCCGCAAGCTGAATTTCCATCTATCATGATTGAATCACCAATCAAATCACGTCTTTCAACACGAAGCTCTAATGGATATTTATAATTTGCGTGAATATAATCAACTCCCATTTTTAATGCTTTTAAATTGGGAGCAATCAATTTTTCTTTGCCTTTAAATTGTTCAGCAAGAATTCCTTCAAGTGCACTGAACTCAATATCAAAAAGGGCTGCAAGCGCACCGACATAAACCGTGTTTTTAAATAACTGGCGTTGACGCGCATCAGTAAATTCCTTGTTACAAAGCTCCATCAGTGGAACACCAATGTAATTAATATCTTCACGTATGTATTGAGAATGCAGGTTTTTTGAACTATCGTATAAAAAATAACCACCGGGTTTTACACTTGCAACATCGTGTAACATGCTTTGCGGATTCACCGCGACCACAAAATCTATACCCTCTCTACGCCCCAAATACCCTTTTTCGCTTATCCTAACTTCATACCATGTGGGCAGTCCCTGAATATTAGAAGGGAAAATATTTTTAGGAGTAACCGGAATTCCCATTCTGAAAATGGCTTTAGCAAAAAGATAATTTGCACTTGCTGACCCTGTTCCATTAACATTTGCAAAGCGCACTACAAAATCATTTATTTTATTTTCCTTTGACGACATTTTTTTGCTTTAAATAGTTTTAATTTTTATACGTGAGATGCACACACTTTGCTTGCTTTCGTAGTATTGTAAAAGAATTTGGTCATATCCCAGGCTGAGGTAGGGCAGCGTTCAGCACACAATCCACAATGCAAACAAAGGTTTTCATCTTTCGCCATTATTCTTTTTGTTGGTAAAATATCAGAAACATAAATATCCTGCTTTAGATTGGTAGCCGGTACTTTTAGCATTGAACGTAAATCGCTTTCCTCGGCATTATCAGTAAAGGTGATACATGAAACCGGACAAACATCAACACAAGCATCACATTCAATACATTTGTCGGTGGTGAAAACCGTTTGTACATCACAGTTAAGGCAGCGTTCAGCTTCTTTAAAACCGGTAAGATGATCAAAGCCAAGTTCTACTTCTTTTTTTCTGTTTACAAGTGTTACTTTTTTATCCGCCTGAGGAACAACATATCTTGCATCATTCACTACATCACTATCATAGGCCCATTCATGGATTCCCATTTTTTGACTTACTAAGTTAACAAATGGCGATGGACGAACATTTAATTCTTTATTTGAACAAGCAAGGTCAATTGAAATAGCTGCCTGATGTCCGTGAGCAACAGCTGTAATAACATTTTTTGGTCCGAAAGCAGAGTCGCCACCAAAAAAAACTTTTTTATTTTTAGATACATAAGTAACAGCATCAACAACAGGCATGCCCCATTTATCAAATTCAATACCCAAGTCGCGTTCTATCCAGGGAAAGCTATTTTCCTGGCCAACAGCAATAAGCACATCATCTGCTTCAATGAATACTTCAGGACTACCATCAGGTACTAATTGTCTTTTTCCTTTATCATCATAAACAGCTTT
>JAHEYA010000511.1 GCA_023251855.1 Bacteroidota bacterium | reverse complement strand
CCATTGGCAAAGCCGGTACATGAAATATCGCTTGCTGTTATGCTGCTGCCTAATGCTACCGGTTGTGAAATCACAATGCTGTCTGTTTTTGAATAATTGCAGGAATCAGTCACTGTTACCTTATAAATTCCAGCCGGCAGGGAAGAAATGCTTTGCGTTTGCGCGCCTGTATTCCATTGATAAGAATAGGGAAAAGTACCTCCGGTATGGTTGGCTGTTGCGCTGCCTGCAATTGCTCCAAAACAAGTGTTGTGAGTAGCGGAAAGAGTGAGAGATAGGGAAGGGGGTTGAAGAATAGTTACATTATTATTAGCAATGCAGCCCTTAACATCAAATACATTTACAGAATAATTGACGGCAAAAAGATTAACGATGGAGGATGTGCTTTCTCCGGTACTCCATAAATTATTATAAGGAGAAGTACCACCTACAGGCACAACAGTAGCAGTGCCGTTTCCACCGCCAAAACAACTTACATTGGTATGAGAAATATTTGCCTGCAAAATTGGTGGCTGCGTAATGGTTACAGAATTTGTTATTGCGCAGCCCTTGAAATCAGTTACTGTAACTGTATATGTGCTCGCACACAATCCTGTAGGATTAGCAGAAGTTTGTGCTCCAAAGTCATTCCATAAATATGAATAATTGCCATTGCCGCCTGCTGCATTTACAATAGCGCTTCCATTGCAATACCCGTAACAAGTGGGTTGAATAAATGAAAACGAGGTGATTGATAACAAAGGCGGTTCGGAAACAGAATATGAAAATGTATTGAAACAATTATCAGAATCAGTTACTGTTACCGTATAATTTCCGGTAGTTAAATTAGAAATATCTTCTGTAGTTGCACCGGTGTTCCAATTAAAAGCAAAAGGAGAAACACCGGTAATAACAGTCATATCCAATGATCCGTTATTGCCATTCTTGCAACTTACAGGAATATTATTGGTTGAAGAATTTATTTGTGCCGGCTGTGAAACAAAAATGGTGTTTGTAAAAACACAATTATTGTTATCGGTAACAGATACGGTATAATTCCCAGAGATAATATTATTAATATCTTTAGTGGTAGCGTTATTAGACCACAGATAATTGTATGGACTTGTACCTCCGGTAATGGTTAAATTAATAGCTCCATCAATATATCCGAAACAGGAAGGTTTTGTTATTGTATATGTTTTATCTAAGGGAGAACCTGGCTGAGAAATTTGCACACTATCAGACACAATACAGGAATGGCTATCCGTAACAGTAACATAATATGCGCCAGCGGGTACCGTAGCGCATTGGTTAGTGCTTCCACTTGACCAAAGATATGTGTAAGGTAAAGTGCCTCCATTACTTGTCACACATACATTTCCAGCGCTGCCAAAACAAGATGCGTTAGTCCCGCTAACCGTACTTATTGTTAACGGAGCAGAAGGTTCGCTGATGGTTATGCTTGAATTTTTTGTACACCCATTGGAATCTGTAACTGTAATAATGTAATTTCCGGCAATAAGAGTGTCAATAACTGTTGTGGTATCTCCTGTTGACCAAATATAATTTATCACGCCTGTTCCTCCGCTGGCATTTGAGGAAATGCTCCCTTCGCTTCCACCCTTGCAGGCAATATTGATTTGTGAAGTGGTCAAAATTATTTCAGATGGTTGGGTAATATTTACTGAAATAATTTTATGGCAAATATTATTATCTGTTACAGTTACGGAATATGGTCCGGAGGTAAGGGCCGTTATTGCAGAATCTGTTAGATTATTATTCCAGATATAAGAATAGGGAGTTGTTCCACCTACCGGAATTACAGAAGATTGTCCATCAGTACTTCCGTAACAACTCACATTAGTTTGAGAAGTGGCAAGATCCATTTCCAGTGAGGGGTCATATTCCCAGAAATCATTCAGAGATGCACTATTGCTTATTCCTGTTCCTACATATCCTTTTGTTCCTATGGTAAAACATACAGATAGTTGTCTTCCTGTTCCGGAAAAATTTGCCCTTTGAACCCAAGAATTATTGATGGGATTATATTTCCAAAAATCAATAAAGTAAGAAATACCATTAATATCTGCCGCTCCGACACCAATATATGCCATTGAATCTATAACAAAATTAACTGCATATTCCCTTGCAGCCCCAGGAAATCCCGCTATCTGCGACCAGCTGTTTGCGGTAGTATCATATTCCCAAAATTGACTTGTGTACTGCTGCCATCCTGTAGAGCCGGTACCAATGTATCCTTTTGCACCAATTGAAAATCCCACAGCATTATTAGGAGAATATCCGCAGTTGGCTTTTTGCGACCAGCTATTTGTTCCTTGATCATATTCCCAAAAGTCATTTTTATAAGCACCGTCAAGACCTGTTCCAATGTACCCTTTAGTTCCTATAGAAAACCCAACAGCATATACCCTGGCGCTGCCACCAAAATTTGTTTTTTGAGTCCATGAATTTGCTCCCGGATTGTATTCCCAGAAATCTCTTTTCAAGCCGCTTATGTCTTGCCCGGTTCCAATATAGCCTTTTGTTCCTATGGAGAAGCCAACTGCATTATACCTCGCTGTTCCGCCAAAATCTGCTTTTTGAGTCCATGTATCTAATGACTGGTCGTATTCCCACAAATCTTTTTTATTACTTGATGCCAACCCTGCTGCATCATTGCCAGTTCCTAAGTATCCTTTTGTTCCAATGGAAAAACCGGTTGCCCCGTATCTGTTTATTCCCCCAAAATTATTTTTCTTCATGCATACACCTGCATTGGAAGAAATGGAAAAATATGAGTTTGATGAGCAACCGAAATTATCAGTTACATTCAGATTATAATTCCCTTCGGACAATCCGGTTGCAGTTGAAGATGTTTGCCCGGGCGATGTACTCCAACTATATGAGTAGGGTGTAATACCTCCGCTAACAGAAGCAGTTGCAGAAGCGTCATTATTTGTGTAACAAGTTACATTAGTTTTGGAAATACTTACGGAAATGGAAGACGCGGGATCAAATTCAAAAAAGTCAGAATAAACACCCGAATTAGTGCCACCCAACCCAATGTATCCTTTACTGCCAATTACAATACTAATAGCATTTTTTCTACCCGGTCCTATAAAATTACTTCTTTGCGACCATGTATTTGTTGGCTGATTCCATTCCCAGAAATCAACACAGCCATTCCCGAAATTACACGCATCACCCGTTCCAACATATCCCATTGTCCCTATGGAAAACCCTAGAGCTTCTTGCCTAGCGACACCCGGGAAAATTGCTTTTTCAGTCCATGTATTTGTTGCCTGATCCCATTCCCAAAGATTTTTACCCATTGCCCCACCGCACCCACTTATATAACCTTTCGTGCCAATTGAAAAACCTACGGCTCTGGGACCTCCCACCCCAGCAATATCAGATTTTTGCAACCATGTATCTGTTGTTCGGTCCCATTCCCAAAAATCTTTATAGTAAGTGCTACCGCCATCAAAACCAACTCCGATATACCCTTTTGCACCAATAGAAAAACCAACTGCTTGTGATCTCCCAATCCCCGGAAAATTGGCTCTTGGGGTCCATGAATCTGTACTTGGATCGTATTCCGTTAAACTGTTTCCTGCAATAACATATCCCAAAGTATCAATTGAAAAACCAACTGCCCCGGTTCCTCCAGGTCCCATGGTTTTTTGTATCCATGTATCTGAAGATGGGTCATACTCCCAAAATTGACTTCCGGTAAGAACATATCCTTTACTGCCAATAGCAAATGTAGTTGCATCCTTTTGAGAAGATCCGCTAAAATCATTTTTTTGTCCCCATCCGCATTGGGCATTAACATTAATTGGCAACATCAGCAAGCATATGCTGCCGAGCAAAAAAAATTTGCTGAGATTTTTCATGTGTTGAGGGATTTGGAGTTAAAAGCGTGCAAGATAATTCAATTTTTCTAAATGCGCAAATTTTTGAATATGTTTACCATTAATTTGCTTTTGGAACATTTCCAAAGGTAGGTTCAAGTTACTAATGCAACTTGATTTTGATTGTTAATTTCGACAAATGTATAAAACAATTTATTCGGTGAAGAAAAGTTCAATAGACATCTTTCCTACAATAACAGGATTAACAAAACATGGTTAAATAAAAGATAAATGTAGAATAAAAAGGAGAAAGAATAAAGTTGTTTTTTTTGCGGTAAAAAACTTATTGCAAAAGATGTCCACCAATTACTAAGTTCAAACGAGAAAAAATTTGCTCGGATGAGCGGATTAAAAAAGGAGTTGTTTGATATTTGGGTTCAAAAAGTGTTGGAACAAATAGGCGAACATCAGCGGGCGCATCCCATAAGTGCAAGAGGGAAAAAAGCCAAGATGAGCGTTGCCAGTAAACTTTTATTAATGCTGATGTATTACAGAGAATATCACACCTGTTTAAGCATCTCTGAAATGTTTGATGTTAGTGAAGGATATGCTCACAAAATTGTTCATCTGATGAGCTGATTGGTAGTAAAATCATTGCCGCTTGGCAGAAAAAGAAAAGTTGGAAGCAAAGAAATAAAAGCCGTGTTGATAGGTGCCAGTGAACAAAGAATAGAACGACCGCAACGCAAGCAGCGACAGTATTACTCTGGTAAAAAAAAGTCATACCATTAAATCACAATTGGTGGTAGATGAACAAACGGAAGAAATATTTAAAATAGATTGCGCTAAAGGAAGCGTTCATGATTTTGAACTATACAAACGGAGTAAATTGTGTTTGCATCCGACTACGGAAGCACTGGTGGATTTAGGTTATCTTGGAATAAAAAAGATTCATAAA
>JAHEYA010000252.1 GCA_023251855.1 Bacteroidota bacterium | reverse complement strand
AAGCACACCAAGGATAGCTGTTAATAAAAATGCCCAAATGGTAAGCGGCAAGCGGGTCATCGTCATCCCTTTTGTACGAAGGTTTAATACAGTAACAATGTAATTTAATCCGGCTAATAATGCCGACACAATAAAAACGCTCATAGATAGCAGCCACAAGGTCATGCCTAATTGCGAACCCACCATAGCTTGTGGTAATGCGCTTAATGGAGGATAAACCGTCCAACCACCGGAGGCAGCACCTGTTTCAACAAAGAAACCAGCTAACATCAATACGCTTGATAAAAGGAAGAACCAGTAGGATAGCATATTTAAAAAACCGGAGGCCATATCACGGGCACCAACTTGATATGGAATTAAAAGGTTACTGAAGGTACCACTCAAACCTCCTGTTAATACCATAAACACCATAATGGTTCCGTGAATAGTAACTAATTGCATATACATACCCGGATCAAGAACCCCGTTAGGAGCCCATTTATCACCTAATAAAAAATTCAGTATCCAAAAACGCTCTCCCGGCCAAGCCAATTGCAAACGAAAAAGGAAAGACATGGTCATTGCTATAAAAGCCATAATCACAGCTGTTATCAGGAACTGGCGTGAAATAACTTTGTGATCCATACTAAAAATGTATTTGGTCACAAATGATTCTTCATGATGGTGCTCTTCATCATGTGCATGATGATGTTCCTGAGCGTGTTGATCGTGATTGTTCATCGACATAATTTATTGAGTTAAAATTAACGGTTCAAGCCCTGTACAATTCAAATGGCTTGACGCCTATAAAATTTATTTACTAAAATACGGTTTTTTTGAAGCTATCCATTTATTATAATCTTCCTCTGATTCTACTACTACTGTCATTTGC
Source organism: Bacteroidota bacterium (assembly GCA_023251855.1). Lineage (GTDB taxonomy): Bacteria > Bacteroidota > Bacteroidia > 2-12-FULL-35-15 > 2-12-FULL-35-15 > 2-12-FULL-35-15. Next base: position 3,924 of record JAHEYA010000252.1, on the reverse strand, counting down.
ATGTTGTAATGACTATTACCACAAATTTTATTACATAATAAGATATAATTAAACTCTACCGGTTTATCATCACCGGTGGTAAAATCACCTGTACCAATCACCCGTTTTGCTCTAACGGCATTTACATCTTTCATCTGGCGTATTACATCAGGATTTTTGCGTATTTCTGCTGTTGTAGTTGTTGGTGTAAAATGAAGCATTGTAGTCATGCCCGGAACACAATTCATCTGTGCTCTAAAGTGTGGAAAAAATGCGCTATGGATTACTTCACGAGCATTCATTTTAAATTCAACTTCTTTACCAACAGGAATATGAAATTCATTTCTAACAATAATATCATCTTGTCCTTTTGTATCGGCAGGATCCATACCTAATGAATTATCACTGGTAATCATTTTATAGTCAGATGCTCCTAATTCATTGTCTTTACCGGCATAACGTGCAGTCCAGTCGAACTGTTTAGCATACAATTGAATAACAATAGCATCTTTAGAAGCAGGTTGAGTAATTTTATTCCATGCTTTTAATCCAAAAATAATGATAACCGCTAAAACAATCGCAGGAATGATAGTCCAGACCATTTCTAATTTATTACTATGAGGGAAATAAGTAGCGGTGTTTTCTTTACGGCCATAATATTTGTATGCAAACCAGAATAATAAAATATGTGTGATAGTAAATACAAAAAAGAGAATAGCCATATTAAAATTAAAAAGCCAGTCTAATTCAACACCCTGTTCTGATGCAGATACAGGTAACATAATTGGGACAAAGCTTTTTAAATTCCAAATAACGAATATAAAAAACACCACAAGGAACGTCAACATGAATTTTGACATTATTTTATTATCCTTATCGGTAATAATATGAGGTTTATTGCCTTTTAAGCTGGAGGCAAGCTCAAACACCCTCACTAGATAGCCTATTGCAAAAACCGCTAAAATTATGGCAATGTAAACTAAAAACTTTATCATACTCTATAAAATTATGTTGAATATTAAATTTTAAATGTTGAATTATTTTTACAAATTAATATACGATTTAAACATGATGATGAATGCTTTCTTCCAAATAAGGATGCTGTTTTACCATTAATGGACGTTTTGCTAATGCACTATGAATTACAAATAAAACTAAGCCCAAAAATCCCAGAGCCGTTCCTATTTCAATCAGACCAAAATGATGATTGCCTTTAACCGTTCCAGGCATTACCATCATGTATACATCCAACCAGTGACCAACAAGAATTATTAGACCAACCACTAAAAGGAAAAAATAATTACGTTTTGAATCGCGGCTCATCAGCATTATCATTGGGAATGCAAAGTTCATAAAAAACACGGTCCACATTAAACCCATGTATCCGTAGTTGTGCAAACGGTCTTGAAAATAAATAATCTCTTCTGGAATGTTGGTATACCATATTAACATAAACTGACAAAACCAAAGGTAGCTCCATAAAAAGCTGACAGCAAACATCCATTTCCCGATATCGTGAATGTGATTTTCATTTACTTGCTCCAGATAACCTCTACGTTTTAAATAGATTACAAATAACATAATGGTTACCATTGCAGATATCCAATTGCCAGAAAAGGAGTACCAACCATACATAGTGCTGAACCAATGTATATCTATCGACATCATCCAATCCCAGGATGATGTTGATGAGGTTACTGCGAAAAACACAAGGAAGATGGCTGCTTTACCCATATTTTTATAATGGATTGCTGTACCGCCTTGCAAATCTTCTTCAACAGATCTTTTAATAAAACCCCTTTGAAATAAGTTCCAAACAACCAAGTATAATATGGTTCTTAACCAAAAAAACCAAGGAGCAAAATAGGCGCTTTTACCATGTATAACTTCATCGAATTTTGGGTTTGGACTTCCATCAGCCAATTTTTCAGCATACATTGCTGGGTCCATCCATTGATATAAATTATGTAAATGCAATTGGCCTGCAAGCAGTACTAAAAACATAATGATTGCACCTACAGGCAAATAACTTGAAACCGCTTCATATACTCTCTTTACAGAAACCGACCAAGCAACTTCTGCTGCATACTGAACTGCCATAAAAAATGTTGCAAGCAAAGCTATCCCCATAAAAAACCAGCTATTAACAAGTATATTAGCCCAAACACGGGTATGATTATAATCTTCAGGATTAACTCCTTCCGGGGCATGGTCGGTCATAAAGCCACCAACAATGGTGATTAAGCCTATAGCCATTAATCCAAAAGTGATGTTTTTGGTTTTAGAAGTAAACGTATAGTTGTTCATATTGGTTAGTAGTTCGTAGTTTGTTTTTGTTGCCTATTTACCCATTGGTTATTGCTAATCTAACTATTTCTTTTTCACTTTTTCTTTTTTTACTTCTGCAACCGCAGGTGCTGCAGCCCCATCAGGGTTTTGTAATTTTTGTACATACAACACAAGTTGCCACCTTTCTTCTTTGGTTAATTGTGATGCATGTGAACCCATCAATCCTTTACCATAGGCCATGGAGTGGAAAATTTTACCTTCAGGTAAATTTTTTAACCCGGCAGAAGTATAGGATGGCGGGTTGCCTGGCAATTTAGAACCTACAAGCCCATCGCCCTGACCACTAGCACCATGACAGTGAACACAAAATTTACCAAACAATTCTTCTCCGGCTTTTAGATTCATTTCACTTTTTACCAATGGGTTATGCAAATTAGCACCAGCACTCTCATACCCTTCGGGTGTATTTGAATATGGATATGGCATATAACCTCTTGCAATGGTACCAGCTACCGGTGTTCTGTTACTTTGTACAACTTCACCATTTGAAACGTAGGTCATATTACTTTCTAATGATGGTGAGCGGTACATATCCGGCATAAATTCAACCCCCGGACTATTGGCATCATGTGGGTTGCAAGATGAAAACGCGATGGCTAAAAAAAGCAAGCCCCACCCTAACCCTCCCCGAAGGGGAGGGAAGGTGTTAGGTGTTATTTTTTCTATTAATTTTTCTATCATAATTATAATCTTTTTTCTTTTTTTACGTCTCGCTTCCTCCCCTTCGGGGAGGTCAGGAGGGACTTCTATTTGTAATGAATTTCTGATGCTCCGCCACTTCTTAAAATTGATTCAATATTGCTTTTTGAAGCTTCTTTTGTTTCAATAACCATCATAAATTTATCATCTGTAGTTCGAGGGTCAGGATTTTTTGCTTTTGCACCCGGTACTAACCAGCTTCTTAAAAAGTGGGTGATAACCATTCCGTGTGCTGCGCAAAGTACTGTACACTCAAACGTAATAGGAATAAATGCAGGCACGTTCATATAATAAGCAAAGCTTGGTTTACCCCCAATATCTGTTGGCCAATCGTGTATCATCATGTACCACATCATCAAAGTTCCTAATGCTGCTCCGGTGATTCCATAGATGAATGCACAAATTGCGATTCGTGTACGTGGCACACCAATAACACTATCAATACCATGTATTGGGAATGGCGAAAACACATCTTTAACTTTGATTCCCTGCGAACGAAGGGTTTTAGCCGTTCCCATTAAAGGCTCTTCATCGTCATATATCGCGTGAATTACTATGTTGCTCATTTTATTATTTGTTTAAAGTTTAAAGTTCTGGTTGCGAAGAGTTAATTTTCCAAATTGAACTCATTAACTTTGGACTTATCTCAAATTTCTTTTTTCTTTGTGTTCTTGTGCTGATGATTTTACAATTGATTTTAATTCCGCTTGCGCTATAACCGGGAAATAGCGCGAAAACAAAAGGAAGAATGTAAAGAACATACCAATTGTTCCTGAAAAAATTCCGATATCCACAAATGTTGGATGATACATGTTCCATGTTGATGGAAGGTAGCTACGACATAATGTTGGTACGATAATCACAAAACGTTCGAACCACATACCTATATTTACAATG
>JAHEYA010000251.1 GCA_023251855.1 Bacteroidota bacterium | reverse complement strand
AATGTTATCAATCTTTAGCTCAAACCTATTTAAAAATTAATAAAGCTGATAGCGCAATTAAATATGCCGATCAATCTCTAAAAATTTCAAAAGAATTTAATTTCAAGGTACTCGTTTCATTGTCCTACAAAGAATTAGCTGGCTCTTATTTTGCTAAGAAAGATTATACTAATGCCTATTCTTACTCCAAACTTTATTCTTTAATTATTGATACTATCTATGATGAAAGCAATAGCAAACAAATAAATGAAATGACAGCCCTTTACGAATCAGAAAAAAAAGAAATCTTAATAAATAATCTTGAAAAGGATAAAGTACTTTCGGAGAAAAAACTCAACCGTGAAAAAAATTTCAAAATTTATTTATTGACTTTTTGCATATTAATTGGTGCTTTTGTTTTTGTACTTTTTAGAGGCTATTTTCAGAAAAGGAAGACGAATGTTGCCCTATCAGCCACTTTTGAAGAAATCGAATTGAAGAATAAGGATATCACTGATAGTATCAATTATTCTAAACGAATACAAGATGCAACTCTTCCAAATCTTGAATCCCTTAAACAACTTTTTCCAAATTCTTTTATTTTATTCAAACCAAAAGATATTGTAAGTGGTGACTTTTATTGGTACACCGAAAAAAATGGAAAAAGATTGATTGCCGCATGCGATTGCACAGGTCATGGTATACCGGGTGCATTAATGAGTATGATCGGAATTAATATTCTCAATCAAATTGTGAATGTAAAAGGAATAACATCTCCTGACGAAATTTTAAACCAACTACATAAGGAGGTACGTAAAGCATTGAAACAAGAGAAACAAACTGGAAGCAAAGATGGGATGGATATTGCATTAATTACTTTTGTGAATGAAACAGAAATTGAGTATGCTGGGGCTCAACGTCCACTCTGGTTAGCGACCAGTCAAAAATCCGAAGCCGACCACACTGCTCCTAACAATCTGATCGAAGTAAAACCTGACAAGTTTTCTATTGGAGGTTTACAATCTGAAAACGAAAGAAAATTTACTAAACATAAAATTTTACTCTCAAAAAATGATTCTATTTATCTCTTTTCCGATGGATTTGCTGATCAATTTGGTGGAGCTGATGGAAAAAAATTTATGAGCAAACGATTTAAAGATTTGCTCTTGAGTAATTATGAAAAACCATTGCCAGAACAGAAAGCAATAATGAACGAAACATTTGAAACATGGAAGGGAGCCAGAGAACAAGTGGATGATGTATTGTTGATAGAAATTAAAATATGAAAAAACGATTTAATATTAAATACCTTTTTATATGCTTTCTGATTCTGCAATGTTTCCTTGCATCTTCACAGAACCAACGTTTAGTTGATTCTATCCAAAAATTTATCCAATCTACAACTAACGATACTTCAAAAACTTTAGCATTGATTAGTCTTTCTGATCAATATAAAAATAATAACCTGGACAAAGCATTAAAATATGGACAAGACGCTCTTGACCTGTCTATCAAAGCAAATATATCCCAAAGAATGGGTTACTCCCATAATAAAATTGGGGATCTGTATTTGGAAAAAGGGGATTTAGGATCGGCATTAGATCATTATTTGAAAGCATTAAAAATTTCTGAAAATCGAAAAGATAGTACGGCTATTTGTAGGCTTTACCATAGTATAGGGGAAATCTACTATCAGAAAAAAAATCCCAAAGAAGCTCTGAATTATTTTAATATATCACTTTCTATCGCTAAGCAATTGAATTTGAAAAAAGAAATGTCCATGAATTATAATAGCATCGGCATAATTTACACAATTCAGAAAAAATATAATGAGGCTCTGAAGAACTATCGGTATAACCAGAAAATATCAGAAGAATTAGGTAACGAACAAGGAATAGCAGCCTGTTGTGCAAATATTAGTATAGTTTATTACCAAATGGGCGATTTAAGTCTAGCAATTGAATATACAAAAAAAGCTATAAAAATTCATGAAGAAATTGGGAACAAAGGAAATTTGTTAGGTAACTATAGTAACTTGGGAGTTTTATATATTCAAGTTGAAAAATATAATGAAGCAGAGGCCGTGCTTCAAAAAGCAATGGATTATGTAAAGGAAAGCAGTGATAAAAATGTAATAAGCACAGTTTACGAAAACTTTGCAGAACTTTATGAAAGGAAAAATGATTTTTATAGCGCTTATAAATATTCTGAATTGTTTGCAGATATAAAAGACACTATATATAGCGAAAGTAATAGTAGACAATCAAATGAATTAACCGCAAAGTACGAATCAGAAAAAAAAGAATTGACAATAAGTTCTTTGGAAAAAGATAATGCTCTTGCAGATGAAAAATTGACACGTGAAAAAAATTTAAAAATTTATTTACTTCTTTTTTCCATTTTGATTGCTGCTGTTGGTTTTGTACTTTTCAATGGGAACATCCAAAAGAAAAAAGCAAATCTTGCTTTATCCTCTGCCTACAAAGAAATTGAAGAAAAAAACAAAGATATCACCGATAGCATCAACTACTCTAAACGTATTCAAGATGCCAGCTTACCTCCCATTGAACTGAATCATCAACTGTTCCCTGATTCTTTCATTTTATTCAAACCAAAAGATATTGTAAGCGGTGATTTTTATTGGTATGCCGAAAAAAATGGTAAAAAATTAATTGCTGCCTGTGATTGTACCGGTCATGGGGTACCCGGAGCATTGATGAGCATGTTAGGAATTAATTTTTTAAATCAAATTGTAAATGAAAATGGAATTACCTCTCCTACCGAAATACTTAATCTCCTTCACAAAGAAATACGCACAGCTTTAAAACAAGAAGAACAAAATGAATCAAAAGATGGGATGGATATTGCCTTGGTCACTTTTAATAGTGAAACAGAAATTGAATATGCAGGCGCTCACCGTCCTTTATGGATTATCGATGACAAAAAAAAGGAATCAATCGAAATAAAACCCGATAAATTTTCTATCGGAGGCTTACAATCTGAAACCGAAAGAAAATTTACAAACCATAAAATAGGTCTTTCTAAAGGTGACTCAATTTACATATTCTCGGATGGCTATGCAGACCAGTTTGGCGGAGTTGGTGGCAAAAAATTTATGACGAAAAATTTCAAATCGCTTTTACTTAATACTCATTCTAAACCAATGGTTGAACAAAAGCACATATTAAAGCAAGCGATGAAAGAATGGAAAGGAGAGCGTTATCAAGTTGACGATGTACTTGTGATTGGCATTCGGATTTAACAAAACTATTTTTTTAGATTTTAAATGATAAAAAAAATCATCTTTTTTATTTTACTCTTTTCTCACTCCTTATTGGTAGCACAAAATGATGCCATTCTAATTGATACAGTACCTCCTTTCGGGATGCAATTGAGTAACCTATGGAAATTCCATGCCGGAGATGATTCCACATGGGCTTCTCCTGATTTTGATGATAGATTATGGGATACAATAAATGTAGAAAATCTTGATTCAGGAAATTTCGAAGGAATGGGTTGGTTTCGTCTGCATCTGATTTTTGATAGTTCTTTATCTGGCCTTCCATTAGCCATTGGGATATTACAAGCTAGCGCCTCTGAAATATACTGTAATGGAAATAAATTAATGACTTTTGGTAAAGTAAGTACAGATGGAAAAGGAGAAGAACGATGCTATTCAAACCTACTCCCGGTTGCCTTAAATATTATTCCAAACAAAGAATATGTTATTGCTATCCGCTATTCCAATCACAAAATTGGATTCAATCGAAATACAAATTATGGAAGTGGATTTTTAGTTTTTATTTTTCCTGCAAATAAACAAATTATATCTCTTCATAATGATACTCTTGGCATCAATGTGCTAAGCAGCTTGTTTTTATTTGGTTTTATAATTGCACTTGGTATCGCTCATTTTTTCATTTTTCTCTTTTACAAAGCAAATAAAAGTAATTTGTTTTATTTTATTTTTGCTACATTTCTTTCACTTTATTCCCTCACCATATTTTTTCAAACAAATGTAAGTAACGCCACTTTTTATGATTGGTTCGATAATTTATCAAGTATATTGCTCCCCATATTTCTACTTACTCTGATCATTTTGGTTCACTCCATATTTTATGATCGTTTCCAAAAAATAGTAGGATTTATTATATTTTTTAGTGGTCTTACTTCTTTATTTCTATTTGCTCAATGGAAATTCACTGATAAAATAACCTATGTTTTTATTACGATTGCAATTGTTGAAATATTGAGAGTAGTAATTGTTGCGCTTTTAAGAAAAAAATATGGTTCTACAATTATTAGTGCCGGTGTTGGAGTTTTTCTTTTAATTGTGGTTGGAATAATTCTTTACCAAATATATAGTGATAACGGAAACTTCTCCGGCCCAACGTTCTTCATTTTAGCTGATCTCGCAGTTTTAAGTATTCCCGTTTCCATGTCTCTTTTTTTAGCAAAACAATTTGCACATACCAATAAGAGTCTTATAAACAAACTAACAGAAGTAGAATCCTTGTCAGCAAAGAATCTTGAACAGGAAAAAGAAAAACAAAAAATTCTTGAAACTCAAAAGGAAACCTTAGAAACACAAGTAAAAGAAAGAACTTTGGAAATTGTTGAACAGAAAAAAGTGATTGAAGAAAAAAACAAAGACATCACTGATAGCATTGATTATGCTAAAACAATTCAGGAGGCTATTCTTCCAACCTTGGAACTTAAAGACAAAATGTTTCCCGATTCTTTTATTTTGTTTAAACCGAATGATATTGTAAGTGGTGATTTTTATTGGTTCGCAGAAAAAGATGAAAAAAAATTAATTGCAGCCTG
>JAHEYA010000250.1 GCA_023251855.1 Bacteroidota bacterium | reverse complement strand
ATCACTACGTTTGCTGTTGCAGAATACGTATATGCAGGAAGTATCACTTCATCACCTTCTTTTACTCCAAACCAACGCAACATAATTTCAAGACCGGCAGTAGCACTATTCAAACACAGTGTAGCCTTATTACCACAATATTTAGTTAATTCTTTTTCAAATAATTTAGTACGTGGTCCGGTAGTGATCCATCCGGATTGCAATACTTTTACTACTTCACCAATCACTTTTTGATTGATATGTGGCGGAGAAAATGGAATCATACGGTTGAAGAATTAAGGATTTCAGATTTTGAATTTGATGGTGAATTGCTAAAACATAATAAGGAATAAAAAAAAGCAGAAAATATAACTCCGGCTTGGGTTTCAAGCATAGACTCAAATAAAAAATTAACCGCCAACATAAAAACAAATGCAGGAAATAAAAAATATCTTTGTTTGTATCCCTGAACGAATGGAACAACTAAACATAACGTAAGACAAATAAAGCCCACGACTCCCAAAGCAATGAATGTATTTAGAAATTGATTATGGGAATTAAGTCTAAGCTCATATTCTTTCATCATATTTTTTTCCTTGTACTTTTCAACCATCACATCCTTTGCATCACCAGTGCCTACACCGGTCCAGAAATTATCTTTAATAATTTCCAATCCTGCTTCCCAAACTAAAATTCTACTGGCTGTTCCATCATTACTCTTATTTAATTTTTGTGCTTCACCATCAGTAGCAGTATGTATTGTTTGAGCAACCGCTGTAATTCGTTGAGAAAAGCTTGGGGCCAGCACATTGAAAAAAACAAAAGAACCTATAAAAAAACTAATAACTAAAATTGCAGGCACTATTTTTCTTTTTAATAGCAACCACCCGGAAACATACACGATAGTTAAAAACAAGCCTATCCATCCAGCTTTAGAGCTTAACAATAATACGAATATGGAAAGAAATATACTTACAAGACACCATTTCAAGGAAAATTTTATTCGATTAATACTTATTAAATAAAACAATGCGCCTAAAGCAAAATCGCAATACAATGCAATATAACTGGGATGAATAAAAGCCGACAACCTAGTATAATAAAAATAGCTTGCACCCAAATCAGTTGGCTTTCCATCCACCATTAAATAATAGGGTTTAAAATAACAATAGGCAGCCCAGCTGAAACAGATTAAAGCAGCAGCAATACATCCATAAATAAATTTCTCTAAGTATGAATTCAAATTATCTCTATTATTTTGGTCGTAAGCAGGCAAAAGGAGAGGAAAAATTAATAAAGAAAGTTTTGTTTCAATAATTTCATTTCCCGTTCCTTGATTGTCAGAATACAACATCCCAATTAGGTACAATATATATATGCCTGCCAATAACATAAGGCAGTAATTTTTTGATAATTTAATTAAACCCGAAACAATCATTTTGGGATTTAACAACCAATTCAGCACTAATAGAATTATCAAAGGAGGTAAAACATCCGGATAAATAGGAATACAGAATGCAAGTAATCCTGTTAAAAATATGTTTATCCGACTGTTAAATTTTAATATCATGATTTTATTATCGGCTTAATTGGGTATTCTGAACTGACGACTGTTTAAGATTCAATACAAAAAAATCCATTATCCCTTTTAAATATCCCCAACCGTATGAAAAATGCAAAATAAAAAAAGTCACCATTATTTTTCCGGTCTGCCGATGTCCAGCTGACTTCAAAGACGCACTATAAAAACTAGCCAGTCCATAAAGTAACAGTCCTACTATATAAAGTTCAAAAAAAATAAAGTTAAAAAAAGAGCACATTAAACCAAGAAACAAAAATAAAACAAAAAATAGCGGCACTATTTGCCGAATAGTGGTAACCGTTTTATGCTTTCTATTTACATACACTTTCCAGTACCCATACTGAAAATACTGCCTAAATAAATTTTTGAAAGATGCTCTAACAAAGTATTGTATAGAGGTTTTAGCAGTAAATAATATTTTATATCCTTTTTTAATTACTCTGAAATTAAATTCATCATCCTGATTTCTTAATAGCTCTTCATCAAAATATCCTATTTCCTCAAAAATTGATTTCCGGTAAGCCGGAGTCCCAACAGTATCTACATAACTATCTTCATTTTTGATTCTGAAATTTCCAGCACCAACCGCAAAAGAAGAAGCCATACCTTTAGATATTAGTTCACTGGTTGTATTCTCGTAGGAATTGTTCACTTTTCCGCCTACACAGCCTATTTCGGGAGAATCATTTAGTATTTTAATGCAAGTTTCAATATAATTGGGTGAGAGAATATGTCTTGCTCCAACAATAAAAATAAAATTACCAACAGAATTTTTTATTCCCAGATTAAAGGCTACAGGAGTTATTTGACGAGGGTTATCAATAATTTTTATTTGATGATTTTGTTTTGCAAGCGCATTCAACTTTTGTCTAGTTCCATCATCACTTAATCCATCAACAACCAATATTTCAACATCTTTAAAGGTATTTTGCAAGATGGAGTCAATTACAAATTCAATATGATTAACTTCATTTCTACACGGAATAATTATAGATGCAGTCACTTTATTGATCTCCCTTTTTTTTAATACTTTTCGCGGGATTGCCAACAACCACATCATTTTCGTCAACATCCTTCAAAACCACTGCTCCCATACCAATAACAGAATTATCTTTTACAATTTTTTTATTTAGAATAGAAACCGATGGAGCCACCCACACATTTTTTCCAATTTTTGTACTACCACCAATCAATGAATTAGCAATAATAAGAGAGTTCTCTCCTATTTCCACACCATGAGCAATATGAACCAAATTATCAATTTTGCAATTCTTTTTTAAATGCGTAGAACCTAATACAGCCCTGTCAATAGCTGTATTATTGCCTATTTCAACATCATCCTCAATTATTACATTACCAATATGAGGAATTACTTCATAGGCCCCATTTTCATTTTTTTCGTACCCAAAACCAATTCCGCCAATGGTATTATTACAACCAATCTTTACTCTTTTGCCAATTTGTGTATCACTTAGAACCACTGTATTAGAGCCAATAACAGTATAATCTCCTATGACCACATTTTTTTCAATTACCACATTATATCCAATTTTTACTTTTGGAGAAACTTTAGAAGTAGCATGAATAAAAGCTGATGGGGCTATTTCGTAGGTAATTTCTTTTTCGACAAAAAACAATTCAATGATTTTTTTGAAAGTAAGACGAGGATTTTCAACAATTATATAGTTACAAAGTTCACTATTCATGAACTTTTCAGGGATATTTACACTACAGATTACAGTTCCTTTTGAAATATCTTTTAAATTTTCGACATTTTTATCAGAACACCAACATAAATTTTTCGGATTCTCATTAACTCGCTCAGTCTGCACTAATGCAATAATTTCCTGATTTTTATTTCCAACAAAATTTTTGAAATCGATTTTTTCAAGTATGTCTTTAATAGTTATCATTTTCCTAATCTATTATTAACCTAATAATATCAAATGTTTCGGCATACTTTGCACCAATCTGTACACCTCTTGTTCTTGCCAAAGATCTTAGAAACTCTTCATTTGCATAGGGTCTATGAGCTTGTGACTTATATTCTTTCAAAGCATCAATTTTCATTTTCACATGTTTCTCTTCTAAATGCACGAAAGTGGATGTTTTAAAAGTTAGATTATTCCAAGGTAATTCATAACACATGATACTGCAAAATTTAAATGCTCTTAAACCCTCACTTGCAATAGTGCTGTGGTCTTGATGCATATCATTTTCAGAAGGCATCAATACCAAATCAGGATTAATTTTAGTACGTAATTTAATAATATCATCTAAGATTTCTTGTCTTCTAAAATTGAATGTCCGAACATCATAATCAAACAAAATCAAATTCTCAGGTTGAATACCAAGTACTTTTGTTGCAGCCTTCACTTCAGTAATTAATATATCTGATGGAAATTGCTTTAAAACAGATTGCTGACAAGCTGAAAATGCAGCATAGAACACTTCTGCACCGGAATCTATTAGTTTGGAAATCGTTCCACCACAGCCCAACTCACCATCATCAGTATGAGGAGCTAATACCAAAACCTTTTGAGGGTTAAATCCTTTCATTTTTTTAAATTTTTATATTTACTAAATTACATTCTTATTTGATACTAATAGTCATTTTTATCAATTATTGACCAAGAGCTATTAAGTCCATTATTTCAAAATATTGTTATAAATACTCACCAACTTTTTTTCTTCAACACTCCAATTATACTTTTCCAAAACCACTTTTCTTCCATTTTGTCCCATTTTTTCTGCTTTAGCATCATCACTCAAAATCAAGTCAATAGTGCTTGAAATTGCCTTTGGATTCAACGGATCTACACACATACCGCAATTATTCTCTTCTATAATTTTTTTCCATAACAGAAAATCAGAAGCTATTACAGGAATACCTGCCAACATATATTCAAACATTTTAATCGGCAATGAATCCAAATAATTAATTTGGGGATAAAGAGTAACCATTCCTATTTTTGATTTGACAAATAATTCGGAAACCTGCTCCATTCCAATAAAGCCATACTCATTTACCTGTTGCCAACCTTTTAAACTCATTAATTCATCACGTAAATTTAATGGTGAATATTCACCGGCCAGATTAAGTTTAACGGTTGTATATTCAAGGGCTTTAACAACCTCAGTTATTCCTCTAATCTTGGTTATTCCACCTACATAACAAATTTCATTTTTTTTATTTGTCCAAACTACCTCTTTCACCAACTCCTTTAAAATTGGGTAATTGCAAACA
>JAHEYA010000249.1 GCA_023251855.1 Bacteroidota bacterium | reverse complement strand
TATTGTCGGCCGCATTCACTGAAGCCATTAATATTCACGCCATATTGGGAGCATTTATTGCCGGCATTGCATTTGGCGACAGTGTGCATTTACACGAGCAGGCCAGGGAAATCATTCATCAGTTTGTTACCAATTTTTTCGCTCCTTTATTTTTTGTTTCCATTGGTTTGAAAGTAAATTTTATTGAAAATTTTGATGTAACAATTGTGTTTATAGTATTGGTGCTGGCATTTGTGGGCAAAGTATTAGGAGCAAGCATTGGCGCGAGATTGGGAGGGATGAGTAAAAATCATGCGCTTGCTGTAGGTTTTGGTATGAATGCGCGGGGAGCCATGGAAATAATTTTGGGAACACTTGCTTTAAATGCAGGATTAATTTCAAAACCAATTTTTGTAGCCTTAGTTATTATGGCTTTAGTTACCAGCTTAACGAGCGCCCCCCTGATGAAAAGGTTTATTGATTAATTGTACGTTCGAAATTTTTGTAATCTCAGCCAAATTTGCTAACCACCCAACCACAATAGCCTGAACCCTTACTTGAATAACTGTTTGCTTTTGTAAAAAATGTATATTACATTAGCAGACTAAAAAAAACTAAAACTCCTGAACATGAAAAAAATCTATACTCTTATCTCAATTCTTTCAATCTCTACAACCTGTATTTGGGCTCAGGCAACACCTAATCCCGGAATGGAAACTTGGACACATGTAACCGGTATTTCCTCTTACGATGACCCCAATAGCTGGGATACCCCCAATTCTAATACCGCAATTGCAGGTACGTTTGTGGTTCTTAAAGCAACAGTTGCTGCTGATATTCACAGCGGAAGTGCGGCAGCAAAATTGGTTGCTAAAAGTGTTTTAGGTCTTGGTGATGCACCTGGTATTATAACTACAGGCACACTTCCTTCCGGTTTTGGTGGAAATATTACTGGCGGTATTGCTTACACTATGCGACCAGATAGTATCACAGGCTGGTATAAATATACTCCGGTTGGCGGAGATAAAGGTTTTGCGTCTCTTTATTTATTTGGTGCAGGCGGTAGCTCCGACACCATTGCTAAAGCAGGCTTTGATACTCCTAATACTGCTGTAAATACCTATACACGTTTTTCAGCTCCTATGGTTTACCGCAGTGCAAATGCAGTTGCCAATTCAATATGGATTATTTGTACCGATGTTACCAATCCTATCACCAGTGCCAATTTTGGAACTACTATGTTTGTTGATGACCTTTCCGAAATTTTTGTCGCTAAAGATAGTATTGCTATAACTTCAGGCACAAACCCTGCTTGTGCCGGTAGCTCTATTACTTTTACTGCAACCCCTTATAATGGTGGCACTACTCCATCTTATCAATGGAAAGTGAATGGTACCAATGCCGGAACAAATAGCCCAACCTTCACAACAACTGCTCTTACAAATGGTCAGGTTGTTACTTGCGTGATGACATCTAATTTTTCCGGAGTTGGTCAAACAGTTGCAGGGAGTCCTTCAACTTCACCCGGTATCACAATGAACATAACTGCTGGTCCAGGTATTCCTACAATCACTCAAAGTGGAACAACACTTACATCAAGCTCAGCAACCGGTAATCAATGGTATTTGAACGGAACTATTATTACAGGTGCAACCAATCAAACGTATACCGCAACAGCTACCGGAAATTATACTGTAACAGTAACAGCAACTGGTTGCTCTACTACATCTGCACCATTAAATGTTACCAGCTTAGGAATTGAACAATCCACAAACAGTGAGTTTTTTACTGTTTCTCCGAATCCAAGCAACGGTATTTTTAATTTGAAAATGACTGGGTTTAGCAATTTTAAAGTAAACAACCTTGAAGTGTTTAATGTTTTAGGAGAAAAGGTATATCAATCAGCTAATTTTCAAATGAGCGGTTCTTCCAGTTTTCAAATTGATTTATCATCACAGCCTGCAGGTATCTACTTGATATCGCTTAGCAATGTTGATAAAGAAAATAAAACCTCAGTTAAAACAGGCCGACTTATAATTCAAAAATAATTTATCTCCAACATTCTAAAAAGTTCACCCCTCAACAAAAGGGTGAACTTTTTTTTAATAGTAACTAAAAAATTATGCAACTGAAAAAACTATTTTTGTTATTCCCCACATTTTTAATTTTACATTCTTATTCTGTTCAAGCTCAAAACACAGGAACTCTCAAAGGACTTGTAACTGATGCTTCCGACAAATCAACCATTATTGGCGCAACTGTTTTTGATGTGAATGATAGAACCCACGGAACGGTTACAGATGTGAATGGAAACTATGATTTAAAATTAGTTGCCGGAAAACATAAAATGGTTTGTTCTTTCATCAGCATGAAAACCGATACATTTTCGGTGTATATTGATTCATCAAAAGTTACTGTGCATAATATTGTTATGGAGTCGGCTGCCACTCAGTTACAAACCATGGTGGTTTCGGCAGGTAAGTATGAACGTAAGTTGGAAGAGATCACTGTTTCAATGGAAGTTATAAAACCATCACTCATAGAAAATAAAAATGCTACCAACGTAAAAGGTGCATTAGAACAAACTCCGGGTTTAAATATTTTGGATGGAGAACCGCAAATTCGTGGTGGTAGCGGTTTTAACTTTGGTATCGGCAGCAGGGTTGCTATTTTAATTGATGGATTGCCTGCCCTTGCGGGAGATGGTGGTAAACCGGAATGGAATTTTATTCCTGTTGAAAATGTGGAACAGATCGAAATTATAAAAGGTGCATCTTCTGTTACCTACGGTTCATCAGCATTAAGCGGAAGTATCAACATACGTACTGCTTATCCTAAAGATAAACCTGAAACGAAAGCATCAATTTATTCGGGGATTTATGATGCTCCTTCTGTTCCCGGTACTAAATGGTGGACTGGCACTTCAAATTTTTCCGGGGCAAATTTTTTACATTCCGAAAAAATGGGACAACTTGATTTAGTAATAGGTGGAATGGGGCTTTACGACCATGGTTTTATTGGACCACCTTCATTTCGCCCGGGTGGCGGCCCCTTTAACGATACAATTGATGAAAAAAAGGTTGGTGAAAGAAGTGGTAGATTTAATTTTAATTTACGTTATCGTCCTAAAAATTTTACGGGTTTAAATTATGGTTTGAATGGAAACTTTATGAGGGCTACAAATAACGTGTCATTGATTTGGGATGATAGCACAGCTGGTCTGTACCGCGCATTTCCTCATACCATGACCTTGCAAAGCCAAACCATGTTGTATGTTGATCCTTTTTTGAATTATCATTCCAGTAATGGCACTGAACAAAGTTTGCGCACCCGTTATTTTTATACTAAAAATGGCGTTGAAAATAAAGAAACATCAGCCGCAGCTAATCCTACTACCGAAACAAATGTTATTTATGTGGAATATCAAATCGCCAAAAATCTGGAAAAGCTTGGCGGAATTCACTTTACAGGAGGTGTAATCACTAATCAGGTGTATACTCACTCCGGTATAACCTATGCCGGAATTTCACCTAACAATCACCTTCAAAACTTTGCTGCCTTTGGTCAATTCGATAAAAAAATCTGGAAAGTTTTAAATTTATCAATAGGCTTCAGAGAAGAATATTTTAAAGTGAATGATCAGCCAAGTGATGCGAAACCTGTTATCCGTACAGGTTTGAATTTGCAAATGGCAAAGGCAACATTCTTGCGTTATTCATTCGGACAAGGATATCGTTATCCTTCCATCACCGAAAAATATGTTCGTAATGCAATTGGTGGTTTACCAATTTATCCAAATACGGTGTTGAATCCGGAATCAAGTTGGAATACTGAAATTGGTATAAAACAAGGATTCAAAATAAAAAACTTTGTCGGATTTTTTGATGCGGCCGCTTTCTGGCAACAATATTACAATACAATCGAATTCACTTTTGGTGCGTGGGATAAAGGTGTAGATCAATATGGCGACCCAACAGTAGCCACAGGATTCAAATACTTGAATACAGGCAAAACCAGTGTTAAAGGAGCTGAAATTTCTTTAACCGGTCAAGGGTATATTACTAAAAATCTTCGTATGGATGTGTTGTTTGGTTATACCTATGTTCTTCCACAATCACAAGAGCCTACCAAAATATACATTACCGACAGTAGCTACCGACAGCTCACCTACAACGTTTCCAGTACCGATAGCACCAACAATATTTTAAAATATCGTTTCCAACACCTTCCTAAAATTGATGTGCAATTAGCATATAAAAGATTTTCAATTGGCGGAAGCTGGCGTTATTACAGCTATATTCAAAATATCGACAAAACATTTTATTATTTTGAAGACATTATACACAGCGGTTTGAGAGGTTATAGAGAAGCACATAAAAGCGGTACTCAAATTGTGGATGCAAGGATAGGAGTGGAGGTGACCAAGAATTTTAAAATGGCTTTTGTAGTGAATAATGTGTTTAATTTAAGTTATTCGCTTCGTCCGCTTAAGATAGAATCGCCACGTACTTTTGCATTGCGACTTTCTGTTAATTTTTAACTCAAAATTCCATTAGCACAGTTCATTGCGAAGCACGAAGCAATCTCTAGCCTAATTAATAAGATTGCTTAATGTGTACGACAAATTGCACAATTTTGTTTAGCCCCGCTGGGGCGAAATATTCATGGGTTTTCGCCTCTACTACAAATATTTAATCCCTACGGGATTAGGCATTATATAAAGTCTAATAATTAATTTCACATACCCTCATTAATTCATCGTTTGGTTTTTGAAAATGCGAAAACATTTTCCAAAATACTTTTTTCCTTTCCTCAAGCGTCATCACGTATCT
>JAHEYA010000022.1 GCA_023251855.1 Bacteroidota bacterium | reverse complement strand
ATTAGCTTCATCATTTTTATAATATCCTTTCATTACATTTGGACCTTTTACTTTAATTTCTCCATCGTCAACAATTCGAATTTCAACGCCTGGAATAGGTTTTCCAACAATACCAGTTTCACGTTTCATTTTTGGATCAGTGATAGTACAACATGGCGAGGTTTCAGTTAAACCCCATCCTTCCATTACTGGAATGCCTCTGTTTTCAAATTCGTCAGAAATATTTTTTGGCAAAGAAGCTGCAGCTGTAAAAATGAATTTCAGCTCTGGATGGAAAAAAGTTTTTTCTAACTCCTTATCTGATTTACATAATTCAATTAATAATTTGTAAACCAATGGAACACTAAAAAATAAAGTGGGTTGAACAGTTTTCCAGTTTTCCAAAATCTTTTTTGGTTCCTTACCATATCCAGATTCAAGATAAATTGCAGCACCATTATAAAGTGCTGAAAATCTTTCGAAGATACCTCCAAAACTATGGTGCCAAGGTAGGTACGAGAGGAATCGATCGTTTTCATTCAAGTCCCATATATTTTCCAAACCTGCTTGTTGCGAGAGAATATTTTGATGTGTTAATTGAACGCATTTAGGAATCCCTGTTGATCCGGAAGTATACATATTTAGACAGATGTCATCAGGTTTAGCTTCAAAGTCCAAAGCAATTTTTTCTCCTTTAGGATTTTTTACCAGCTCGTGAAAAGGAATAAGGTTTTTATGAGTTGAATTTTGTATGTTGTCAAAAACAAAAATTTTTTCGACCGCGATATTTTTGCTAAGCCTGTTAAGTTGAAGTTCTCCAGCAACAGCAATAAATTTTGTGTCGGAATGTTTGACAAGAAGATCAACGGTTTCTTTTTGGAAGTAAGCAAAAATCGGTACACTAACTCCACCACCTGCCATTACAGCCATTTCAAGTTGTAGCATTTCTAAACGGTTAGGAGAATACACCATCATTTTATCTCCTTTTTCAAAACCAAAAGTTTTAAGATTTGTAGCAATGTTTCTAACCCCATCAATAAAGCTTACCCAAGAAATACAATTATATTTATCGTTTATTTTTTCTGCATAAACGATTTTGTTTGGAAATCGAATAACATTTTTTTCCAACATCCGAGCAATGTTGGGAATAACGTTTCCTAATTCTTTATCTGGTTTCAGGTAGTGTATCATACGGCCATTGCCTGTTTTTCTTTTAATTTAATATGTCGAAAGCCGCCCCACAATGCAGCACCAAGTGCCCCTGCATAAATGGCATCAGGATGAGTTTTGATCTCAAATTTTTTTCCTGTTTCTTTCAGTTGTTCTTCAATAGCCTGAATCATTCCTTTATTCAACGACATTCCTCCAGTTAAAATAATTGGCGACTCCGCTTTGAGCGAACTTAGTAATTTGATGACCCTGCCAGCAATTGAAATGTGAATTCCTTTGATGATGTTGGGAGTGGTGATTCCGCGAGATACCATATTAATTACGTCAGTTTCTGCCAGTACAGCACATATCCCAGATGATATTTCCGGGATATTGGCCTGTAGCGAAACATCGCCCACTTCCTCAATTGATAATCCTAAATAACGTGAAATGTTTTCAACAAATTGACCTGAGCCGGAGGCGCATTGTCCGGTCATTTTATAATCTTCAACCCGTGCATCATTGGATATTTTTATTGCACGTACATAAAGCGCACCCATATCTACAACTGATTTAGCATTAGGAAAAAAGAAATGGGCACCTTTGGAATGAGTGGTCATTCCATAAAAATGCCCACGTTTACGCTTAACTAAATCGCCTTCACCGGTTGAAGCCAAATAAGAAATATCTTCATAGTTGATATTGTGTTGGGCCAACATTGTTTGTATCATCTCTTCGGCAACCTGAGTTGGATTGCGTTTTCGGATCTTTTCAGTTTGTTTATCAATCAATTTGGGAGTCTCCGAATAATTTACCAACACTAACTTTATGAAATTAGAACCAATATCAATTCCCATTGTATAAAATGAATTTTCCATAATCAAATATTCGTCTTTTTTGTTTTATAATTTCAGAAGCCCGAGATAAAAAAGCGTACTCGCACTCAACACTTAAAAGCAATAAATTAATTGCTATAAAGTAAGTGCATATCGCGCTATAATACTATGATATCAATCATAGTTTTGATATAATAAACAATTGTTATTTGTTGATTATAATCCAAGAAAATGCTTTAAACTTTTCTAAGTGGGAGAAATATAAAGTAAACAATGACATTAAGAAATTAGTTTGTTTATTTCCTTTGAAAAAGGTTTTCCTCAGAAGAGGCTTTTGCCTGAGAGGAAGAGAAGAGTTGCGAATGGGAGTATCTTCTAAAACATATCTTGAGATCTCTGAAGAAGGTGTGTTGAGTAATATAATATTGTAATCAGTAATTTGGGATGAATGAATCGATACATCAGTAAATTTGTTTTTTTCTTTTCCATTTTACTAAATCAGACAACTTTCCCGGTATATGGCAATGTAGAGGACACAATTTCTTCTAAAAAAGCACACATATTGTTTGTGGGCCTATGGGACAGAGCTTTCGAGCCAATGCAAACGGCCTCTGAGCTTGTGGGCATACCTGTAAATAAAACAAAAATTTCCGATTACAGTAATCCGGATGAAGTTAGTGCATCGTTAGAAAAAATTCCTTTCGCTTCTTATGATTTAATCTATGTTCTACAGATCAACGATCTTGAGGCGCACGCGCTGGTTAGATTATTTGAGGAAGCATTGCAAAAAAATCCTAAGCTAAAAATTGTACAACTTGATTACCGCAATACTCAGGATGAATTACTCAGTAAAGGGATACTTAAAACCGACCCTCATGTGCTTGATTTCTGGAATAATTTTGATACAGAAAACCTGAAACGTCTTCTTATCTACAGCTCTGTTAAATATCTGGGCAATCTAGGCAAAATACTTCCACCAGTAGAAATTGCAAGTTCAGGGTTTTATCATCCTGAAAGTAAAAAATTTTTTCTTGATTGGGATTCATATCAAACCTGGTATACATCCAGAAAGAATTATCATAAGGACGCGCCCTGGGTAAATATTGTCCTTGAACCTAATTATGTTATTTATCACAACTCTTTAACTTATGATTCTTTAATCATTTCGTTGGAACACAAAGGCGTTAATGTGTGCGCCATTTATGGTAACTTAGAGAATTTAAGAAATTTTATTCTTTCTTCTAAACCGAATCTTCTTATACTGCAACACCATACCGGACCGGAAGGGAGCGATAGGAATGAAAAAGGAAAAACTTTTTTGGAAGAACTCGGAATTCCCTATTTATATGGGGCGGGCCTGCTCGGACGCATGACTGCTTCCGACTGGAAAAAAGAACCCAGGGGTGCAAACTGGAGTATTTACGCTTCCCTTCCACGTCTTGAGTATAGCGGAATTATTGAGCCACATATTATCGGGGCGAAAGCTGAATCCGGAAAAGGATATTTGCTGGATGTTCCGATTCCTGAACGACTAGACCGTTTTACAGACAGGGTTTTAAGTTTGATCAATCTTCAAACGAAACCTATCAATTAAAAAAAAATAGTAATCATTTATTTTCATCATTATTTAAGCAAGGCAGATGTAGGGAGAGCGGAGTCTGAAATGGGAAGGTATATAAATATCCCTCCTAGTATATTGGGAACCCTTCGTAAATTAAAAGAACAAGGATATAGAGTAGATTCTCTTCCGCCTAATGGAGATGTTCTGCAATATATGATGGTTAATAAAGGAAGAAATATTCCCGCATATAGTAAAAACGAAATAGATGATTATGTAAAAACTGCGGCTCCCATTTTGGTTCCGGAAGAACAATATAAAAAATGGTTTTACTCGGAACTTTCAAAAGAAAATCAGGATCTCGTAATTTCAAAACAAGGAGCACCTCCTGGCAATATAATGGTATGGGAAAAGCAAGGTAAAAAATATATTGTTCTGCCTCGGTTACAGTTTGGAAATATATTGCTGGCTCCTCAGCCATCTATTGGATTTCTTGACGATTCTTTATTTATTAAATCAAAAGGCAGCTTACCACCTTCCCATAATTTTTTGGCGTTTTACTGGTGGCTTCAAAAAGAATATAAAGCGGACGCTTTTTTACACTATGGTGCTTATGGTGATGATGTTCATTTGCCTGGTAAAGAATTATTTCTTTCAAAAGATGATTTCCCTGATATTATTATGGGAAAAGTACCCAACATTTATATCTGGCCCATGGAAACTATCGGTATCGCGATGCTTGCAAAACGCAGAACCTACGCGGTTATAGTTGACCATCTGGTAGCACCTATTCTACCTGCCCAGTTTTCTGTTGACTATGCAAACCTTGTGGATGCTATTCATTATTTTAATGAAAGCAGTATTCCTGATCTAAAAGAAAATTATCGTAAATCAATTACACTCCAGATTAATAAGTTGAAATTTCAGGATATGCTTGGAGTCAATTTAAAAGAAGGACGATTGATTACAGATGAGGAAATAATTCAGGTATCCAATTTTTTAAATTACATGAGCATACAAAGCACTCCGCAAGGTATGCATGTTTTTGGTGAAGCTCCTCCTGACAGTTCGATTGTGCCTTATATAGCATACATCATGCTTTACAATACCGATTTTTACGAAAAGTTGAAATCACGCGGTATTATTGATGGCGATTTTAACACCGCAGCAAGTTCGGAAAAAGTTTTGAGCCTACTCCGAAAGTTGATAGACGGAACCGGCACATCGCAAGACGCATTGTCAGAAGCCCTAGAAAAAGAAATAAAATTTGCCCGGTTGGTAAAAAAAAATTTACTGGCATCAGGTGAATCAGAAAATACAGGTTTGCTTAAAGCGCTTAGTGGAAAATATGTTTCCCCGGGACCAGGAGGTACACCTCTGAGTAACCCAGACGCATTGCCCACCGGCAGAAATATGTACGGCATTTCAACCAACAATATTCCAACTAAAGAAGCATTTGAGGTGGGAAAAAAATTATTAGACCAAACATTACAGGATTACCGCAAGCAGCATGGCGATTATCCCCATCGCGTATCTTTTTCGCTCACTGGTATGGCACCATTTAGCGATATGGGCGTGATGGAAGCGCAGATATTTTATTTGCTTGGGATGAAACCGCAATGGAATGAAGGAGGGAAAATTGTGGGAGTGGAAGCAATTCCCCACAAAGAACTTGGGCGTCCGAGAATAGATCCGTTGGTAAGTGTTAATGGAATTTATCTGAAAAATTTTCCAAATCTTGTAGAGTTTCTTGATGTGGCTATTCAAATGGCTTCATCCATTCAAGAAGACAGCAACTACGTTCGACTTGCAAAGGAAGAAATAAAAAAACAAATTCTCGTGAACGGCATAGACTCAACCCAAGGCGTAGAAAAAATGGCGGGAACACGGATTTTTGGAACCGAGGCAGGGGAAAGCAGCGCTCGCTTAGTTTGGCTTATTCCAAGAAGTGGAAGTTGGAACAAACAGGAAGAACTTGGGGATGTATGGATGAAATCCCGCTCATACACTTATGGAAAAGATCAGTGGTCGCAACAAAATGAACTCCTTTACCTATATGTACTCATGGGTCGTGAAGTAATTATTTCAAATTGGGGAAATAGCCTTTATGGTCCATTAACCAATCATCACTACTCTGAAGAAACAGGGGGATTGGCTCTTGCGACCGAGCTACTCAGTAAAAAACAGCCCGAAATTGTAATTCAGGATTTACGGAATAAAAAAAATCCCAACGCTCAACAATTAAAAGATGTGTTGGATGCCGAATTATTATCCACTGGCTTTAACAAAGAATGGATGCAATCTCAAATGAAGGAAGGCTATCAGGGAGGTACTCAATTTATGCAAATTGCCGATAATCTTTTTCAATGGAAATCGGTTAACACCACTGCAATTTCTGAATCAATATGGAAAAGAATGTACAGTATTTATCTGAACGATGAATTTAAACTTAGCATAAACCAGTGGAGTAATACTAATAATCCTTATGCACATCAGGAAATGATAGCTGTTATGCTGGAGGCAGACCGTAAAGGATATTGGAATGCTACACAGGAAGAAAAAAATACAATGGTTAAAATATATGCCGAAAGCATTACCAAATATGGTTTCAACACGGGCCCTTATAGTGGAGGAAATCAATACTTAGATAATACGGTTACCAATCAATTAAAAAAAATGGGAGAATTATCATTGCTTAATAAATACAAAATGGAAATTGAAAATAATCACTCTCCAAAAATAGAAGCGCCAAATAAAAAGGTCGATAAGTAAACAATTTAAACGCATAAAATAAATTTGATTTTTTTTGATATTCTCGCATGCCGGTTTTTTTGTGTTGATGTTGTTATGTCCCTTCTAACAACCAAGAACTAACAACTATGAACTAACAACTATGAAAAACAATAACCATTTTATTGCAACCGTTATTTTCCTTTTTTTCGTTCTCGAAGTTTTTTCACAAAACAAATCTGTTTCCTTCGATTCCCTTCAGGATACAGTATCAATAAAAGAAATTGTAATTACGGCAACACAAACAGAACATCCTATAAGTGACATTCCTAAAGCGATTACAAAGGTTAACGCTAAAGAGCTTGAGCAGAAACACAACGTTTCCATTATAGATGCTTTGACCGATGAACCTGGAATATGGGTAAAAAAAGAAGGAAACGCTTTAGCCAGTGATCCGCAGATGAGAGGGTTTGCAGGTTATTATATAAATGAATTGATAGATGGCAATTCATTGGGAACACTAGCAGGAGAAGGCGGACCAGCAGGCAGCAAGCTTTCAGGAAAACTTGATCCGCTTTCAATTCAGCGTGTTGAAGTCATCAGAGGGCCTTCATCAATACTATATGGTACCAATGCAATTGGAGGAGTCATCAATTTTATCACAAAAGATCCGATGCCTTATAGCAAGGAAGGGTTTAGCATTAATGGAAATATTCAAAATATTTACAGTAGTGCCGATCACGGCAGCGTGATTCGTGCAGAAACAGAAGGCAGCTCATCTCGTGTGCGATTTCTTTTGGGAGCATCTTATCAAAGCGTAGGCGATTTGATGGGAGGAGGAAACGAGGGGAAACTCTCTCCCAGCAGCGGGGAACGATATAACATCGACTTTAAGTCGGAATTAAAACTTAGCGATAAGCAGTTTATCAAACTCTCTTTTCAACAAACCCAGCTTAAAAATTACCGAGCTTATTTCAATCCTGATGAGATAACAACTGCTACTCGTGGAGGGATTTCGGCAACTTATAAAAATACAGCTTCCACTTTTTTTTGGGATGAGTTTACCGCTACAGCTTTTCTTCAAAACAAAGAAACATCAACTTTAAACGGTGATAATGCCATTGGTTTTGATTATCTGGCAACCACGCAAACCATTGCAGCGGAACTTCTCTGGAAGAAAGAGATAAATACTTCACATCATTTATTATATGGTTTGCATTACAATATTGATTATTCAATAAATAAATTAACCACTGACTCAGGTAAAATATGGGGAAAAACAGTACCCGATTCAAAATGGATGAATGTTGCACCTTATGTACAGGATGAATGGACTGTAACGAATAAATTCAGTATCATTGGAGCCCTTCGATATGATAGGTATTTATTTAATGCGAGTCCCGATGCTTTATTCTTGCTTCCAGCCGGAAATACTGCAAATGATTTTAATGTGTCTCAATTGCAGGAAGCGCTGAGTGGAGGTGTTGGTCTTGTTTATCATTTGCCACATTATAGTAATCTGACTGGAAATATTTCCAGAGGATTCAGGCAGCCTCAACCCCAATTGGGTATTTCTAACAATACTTACGCTATTGTTGTACCTGCAATTAACCTGAAGCCTGAAATTGCCACTACTTATGAGATTGGACTCAAAACAAATCAAAGTAAAATTCAATTGGCAATGAATTTCTATTATACTTCCCTAACTAATTTTGTTGTAACATTACCAGGTTCCTATAATGGACAAAGCTGGTACGACTGGAATCATAATGGTGTTCAGGATCCAAGTGAAATTACTTATTATAAACAAAATGCAGGACAAGGATGGGTAAATGGTATAGAGATACAAGCCAAAATGAACTGGAATATGCTGTTCCAGTCCTTGAGCCCGGGATGGTTCGTGTCGGGCGGGTTTAACTGGATGGATGGGCAAATAGCAGGGGATTACTTACCTAAACTTTCTCCTGTTTCAGGAAATATAAATACAGGCTTTGAAAGCACGGCTGAAAAAAAATATTGGTGCTATTTGTCAGTATTTATGGTGGACCAGTTTAGCAAGATACCGGATACCCAACACGCTTCTGATCCTGCATTCTGGGTAAATCCTCAAAATGTTAATGATGGCATATTTGCTACACTGCCCGGATATGTTATATTCAACCTGCGCAGCGGATATGCGGTTAGACGAAATACAACAGTAATATTCTCTGTAGAAAATTTTACCAATCAAAAATACCGTGTTAAAGACAGTCGGATGGATGCTTCAGGAATTAATTTTGTATTAGGTCTCAAAATATATTTTGGCGCAAAACAGAGCAAATAATAAAGATTATTTTTCTGTAAAAGGCCCATTGATAATGTCTTGTACCTGATCTAAAAGTTGCAAAATGTTTTTCTTTTGCAGTCCTGTTGTCGGAACAGGCTTATGAATAACTACATATGAAAATCCGGGTCCCGCTTTACCTTTCCAAATTCCTCCTTGTTCCAATCTTTTCCAGTTAGTAACAAAAGTTACAGGTAGGACAGGCACTTGCTTTTGAATTGCTATAGCAAATGCCCCAGCTTTAAAAGGTTCCATTTGAGGAGCATTTTTTGTTCGAGTTCCTTCCGGAAATATCATTAACGGATTTCCTTTATCAATTTCTTGCGACATTCTTTTCAATGCTCCCAAAGCCCCTCCGCTACTCTGCCTGTCAACAAGTATATTCATTCCGGATGTATAATATAAATGAAATAAGGGCCATTTTTCTATTTCCTTTTTCCCGATAAAAACAAAATATTGTTGGAATATCCTATAGATACAAAACGGGTCAAGAAAGGAACTGTGATTGGAACAAATAATATATGCACCACCTTTAGGAATATTTTCTTTACCCTTTATCCTTAGTATAACCCCTGCAAACAGGAGCAAAACAAAGGCATGGAACCTTATCAAAGTAAAAGCTTTGGGAAACAACTTTGGGTTGGATAATAAATAATAAGAGAGAGGAAAAAAAAGAATTACGGAAAAAATAAAAAACACTAAATAATATATTTTATAAATAACTCGAAACGGAAGAATAAAATAGTTTAAACTTTTTATTAAAAAACTAGTAAATGAAAGGGGGGTATCAACTTTTTGCTTTGCTGAATGGATTCCTTGTGCGTGCATATAATAATTCATTTTCAGATTTTTAAATTCAGTCCTCATCAAAATTATTTATTAATTTTTTAAATTAAATTGTTCTCCATTTCTTAGCATCCTTTAAGCTATAAACATGTTCTTTTACCTTTTCAGCCCAATACTGATCCGAATGTTCATTTGAAAATACAGTGTATGGAATTGGAAATCCAAAAATTATATTAATTGACTTTCCTTTTTGCTTATACACCTCATCCACCATATAAAACCTTTCAATATGTGATTTTATTCCAATTTTCTTACGAAGAAATGTAAGGATGTAAAAAAAATTACTGAAACGACCTTCCACATAAACAGGGACGATATTGTGCTTATACTTGACAGCTTTGGCAATAAAACTTTTTTTCCATTCCTGATCTATTATTTTTCCGTCTTGAAAACGCGAAACTAATCCTGCAGGAAAAACAATTATACATTCTTCTGAAGCATAAGCACGGTCAATACATTTTACGCATTCAACTGCATTTTTTCCAAATTTGTTGATCGGAATTAGTAAACTCTTCAAGTTTATAATGTTCATTAAAATATCATTCACCAAAGCTTTAATGTCCTTTCTTACTTTGCCAACCTCACTCATTACTGCGATTCCGTCAATACCCCCCAATGGATGGTTGCAAGCTATTATACACCCACCATCCTTCGGAATATTTTCTAACCCCGTGCTGCATACTTCTATTTCAAAATTCCGAATAGCTGCTTTTACAAAATCATGACCATAATCATTTTTAGAAAGTTGTAAAAACTCATTAAATTCTTTTTCATGAAGTATCCGTTTCATATAACGCAATACAAAAGAGGGAAGCAATTTCAACAATTTTGGGTTTTTGCTTTCAAAGATTTTCTTCAGATCTATTGATTGTATTTTATTCTGATCTGGTGTTTGATGCAAAACGTATAGATTTAATTCCTGCGAAATTAGTTTTCTACAGTGAAAAAAAATATGATGAAACACAGGAATAAATATGAGGAAAGAGGCTTCCTTCTTCAAAAATAAAAGAAAGAGAAAATGCCGAACCTAGGCAAATCCCTTAAGGTAGTGCGCTGTAGACAGTATCAACCTACCAAGCGTTGGCAAAAAAATATTGATACTATTTTTTTTGTCACTCTCTGAAAATATATTTCAAGCTACCGTTTTGCTTTTCGCATTGGGTAAATCAATTTGTAAATTTCTTCGTGCAAACATTGCTCCACCTAATGCTCCCATGAAAATGGAATCAGTATGGATATTTATTTTTATATCATTTCCATAATTATCTCTTACCAATTGAGTTAGATATTTTATAACAGCCGGGTTTCTGGCAACTCCTCCGGTAAATGTAAATTCATTGAAAACTCCTCCTGATCGAGCTATCAAGGACATAGCTCTCATTATAATGGCTTTGTGTAAACCTCCTAAGATGTCTTCGCGTTTTTCTCCCAGATTAGTAAGTTCGCGTAATTCAGCACCGGCAAATACAGTACAGGTAGAGCAAATTGTTACTTCTTTTTGTGCGTTCATTGCCATAGGCCCTAATTCATTTAAGGAAATACTCATTTCATCGGCAATATATCCAAGGTAACGCCCACAACCTGCAGCACATCTGTCATTCATTTGAAAGCTTGTAACGAGGCCGTATTTATCAACTTGAATTGCTTTTGTATCTTGTCCTCCAATATCTAGTACAGTCCTAGTTTCCGGGAAAACGGCATGTGCTCCAAATGCATGACATAAAATTTCAGATCGGATACATTCCTGTGGAAATGGAAGTAAAGCTCTTCCATAGCCTGTTCCTGTCATATTTTCAATATTAAATTCAAGGTCAGCAATTTCATCAATGTGCTGACGTAATGATTCAGAAACGTTGTCAATATTGCCTTTGAGTAGATTCATTTCAATGTCAAAATTCACGCTTGTATTTTCAAGAGCAGTATCTGGAAGATTTTTGTATTTCACCAAAAGTTCATCCATTGCTTTGTGTACAAGTTCTTTAAAATTAAATTGTATAGTT
Organism: Bacteroidota bacterium; assembly: GCA_023251855.1. Lineage (GTDB taxonomy): Bacteria > Bacteroidota > Bacteroidia > 2-12-FULL-35-15 > 2-12-FULL-35-15 > 2-12-FULL-35-15. The sequence continues at coordinate 1,433 of JAHEYA010000022.1, read as the reverse complement.
TGATTTTCGGCTGGGCTGATGCTTTTGTCCCAAACTGTCATTAGTGGTTCAAACAATGACGGATCAAGCTTGTTCACTTCTTCATTATATTTTTCTGAAACAATATCCCGGAAGAACTGATTTTTATCGCCTAGATTATTATACAAATATTCATATTTGATTTTTGGTTTGAAGGCTTTTCGAATAAATCGTAAATGATTTAAAATTTTTTCGCGTGTTTCTTCATCTTTAAAAAAGGAATAAGATGTTTTCAAAAGTTCTTCTCCCAGCCTATCTAAGCGCACTTTAAACTGTTCATATTGAAATACGCTTTCCAAATCAGTAATATATTTATTGTATTCAGGACGAGCTTTCATTTCTCCTTCGAGCTTTTTCTTAAGAATTGAAAAACGAGCATTATACGTTGCTTCATCACGTGCAATGTCGGCTGCCACTGAATAATTTGCACGGGTGTTGGTAATACCTCTTCCAATAATCTCATCGAGTTCATTGATGATTACAGCCTTTGATGTGGTTGATCCAAGATCAACACCTAGATAATATTTGTTCATTCTTGTTTGCAATTTTATGTTTATACACTTGCACCTTCTTGTTTTAGTATAACTTTTCTTTGTCCGAGCATTTGGAAATAGGATTCCAATCGGTTTTTGATATTTGCGTAAGAAAAATATCTTGGGTCAACTAAATCACTCTCAATAAATCCGACTGGTACACCTGTTCGTTGTTCTATCTCCCGCATAATCATCAATTGACCGGCTGAAAATGAATTACAACTTTTTATTGAATTAATCAAAAAACCATCAGCTTTGTATGCTTTCACATATTTTTCAAGCATACTAACACGCTGAGGCAAATTCATATTTGTATAACAGCCCATACAATATCTGGATAGGCTTTCAAGAGGTTGTTTGGGATCATGTCGAAATCCTAAATCATAAACCCCTCCAACTTTTGTGTAGGAAGATGCAACAATAACAGCCCCCATGTCATAAAATATTTTCCAGAATTCTCGGAAGTTGGTCCAGTTGGGAGGCCCTTCCATTACCAATCTATATTTTTGTTCTTTAATTTCACCTTCGGGAGTAACAGGTCCTAAACCAAGTTTCATTCTTTGTTGAACTTCGTTCCATAATTCACTATAGTATTCCACAGCTTCTTCTGTTCCTCTAAAAGCTGTGAATATTGGGCCTATGTAATACACGCCAGCAAAATAAGCATCAATTGGTGTTGGAATATTTTTAGCACTCTCCAAAATTTTCACAAGCAGATCCTCTGCTTTAGCTGAATTTTCCATCATTTTGGAAAGACGTGCTTCATCAAATTTTTTGCCGGTCACTTTTTCCATCTTTGGAATAACATCTTCCTCCAGCTGCTTTACCATATAATCAATCTGATCCTGAGTAATTTTTCCATCCTCTTGATAAGGCGTATGC